>JBBRIN010000594.1:0-3131 GCA_038221115.1 Tepidisphaerales bacterium | reverse complement strand
TGGTCAGGATCGACTTCACCGCCGGCGCGACCTTTTGATAGAAGAAATAGCGGCTGTACGCGTCGCCATTGCCGAACGCGCTCACCTGCTGCCGCATCGGCTCGGCCTCGGCCTGTCGCTTGAGCAGGATGACCGACGCATCCGCCTGCCCGCGGGCGACCTGCGCCTCGGCCAGTTTCTGCGCCGCCTGAAGCTTGAACGTCGCCACCGCCAAGTCTCGCTGCGCTTCGGTCAGCGCGACTTCCCGCTTCTGCTCGGCGGCTTTGGTGACGGTGATGACCTGCTTGTTCGTCTCGCCAATCGCCTGGTTCTGCAACGCCGTCTCCTCCTGCGCCACCAGCTTCGCCTGACTTTGCGCAACCTTCACCTGCTGCTCGTATTGCAGGATCTGCTCCTTGGCGACCTCGCGCTCGTTGATCGGCTGCTTGATGGCGAGTGGCGGCTCGATATTCCGCACCAGCGCCTGCTTGACGAGAATTCCTTCTTTGGCGCACGCCTCTCGCAGCTTCAGCTCAAACTCCGCCTGGAACTTGAGTTTCGTTTCGCCGCTGATGAAGTCGCGCGCGTTGTACTGGCTGCCAGCCAGGCGGCAGAAACTTCGGGAGTAGGGGAGGATCACTTTCTCTTCAAGATAGGTGATCAGCCCACCACCCTCGGAATATTGCACGTAGATCAACGGCAGCTTTTCCGGATCGACCGACCACTCGACGAAGCCCTCCAGTTGGATATCGAAGCTGTCGGCGGAGGGGAACTTGATGGCGTCCTTGCCGCTCATCTCGAAGCGCTGGGACAAGATGCTGATCGGCGCGATGCGCTTCTCATAAGGGTTGACGTAGCGGAAGCCTTCGGGCTCGGTGGTTTTCTGCACGCCTTGCTCGCCGGCTTCGACGAGGTAATCGTTCAGGGTCGTCGCGGGTTTGCCGGCCATGACCGTCACCACGCCGCGATAGCCCGGGTCGATCTGCACGGGGTCGATCTGCTGGATTTCGTAGGCGTAGGGATTGGCGAATTCGTTGTATCGACCGGGGCGAAGGACGCCTGCCAGCGGGCCGCGCTGATCGCGCGCGGGGTCGGCGATGACCTGCCCGATATCAAGCTGGGTATGGCCGAACTTCTTCACCACGACTCCGACCTTGCCGCTGGGGACGATCGCCGTGGTAGTGATGTCGATGACCCGGCGTTCGTAGTCGAACGGGCTGAAGCCGAAGTACGTTCCTTCGGGATAAACCTGTTCGAGGATGCCGTTAGCGTCAACGAAGTCTTTCTCCCATGCCGCGTATTCAGAAGTGCCGGCGGCGGGGGCGCGGGGGATGATGATCTGGTCGCCGGGCAGGCTGCGCGTGCCGTTCTTCTTCAGCAAAACCAGCACATGATTCTGCGGAACGACCACCCGGCGGACTTCCCAGAAGTAGAGCGCGTAGCCCACCACCACGATCAGCACGGCGACCGCGATCCGCCTGCCGCCCGACCCCGGCCGACCGTCCCCTCCGATAAGTCGCCAGACCGAAGGCGGAATCGGGGGCGGGCGGCCTTTCAGAGAACGCGAATAGGTCGAAGGCGGTGTTTCAGTGTCAGTCATGGCAAAAGCTCCATTTGCATTGTTGTCATGCAGCCGTCTGTGCTGCAGCGGCAGACGGGACGCCTGCGCCACAATCGCGATCATTCAGGTTCAAGTTTCTGCCCGCATCGGCGGCAGAATTTGGCCTTGGGGGTCCGCGTTTCGCCGCAGGCCGGGCAGAAGCCGCAAGCCGACCGCCGCGACCGGAGCGTCGAGACGACCAGATATCCCAGCACCAGAAGGACAAACAACGTCAGAAGGGGAGACTGTTCGAAGACAGCCATGGTCTCACTCCGATCACGCGGCGGACGCGTGGTAGATCGTTCGTCGCGGATATATTACCCGGAGTGGACCTGGAGAAGGGAGATGAGGAAGTGGGTAAGTTTGTAAGAGGCAAGAATTGCTACAGATTCTGCTTCTTCGCCTCGTCAATCAGGTAATCACACGCCCGCCACGCCAACGCCATGATGGTCAGCGTCGGGTTTTTGTCGGCGTTGGAGGCAAAGGTCGCGCCGTCGGTCAGGAAGAGATTCTTTACATCCCAAGTCTGGCCGAAGCCGTTGGTGACCGACTTTTTGGGGTCCGCGCCCATTAGCGCTCCGCCGACTTCGTGGATGATGTAGCCGGGGTTTTGGATGCTCTTGTCACCCTGAAAATCCTTGCTTCCGTTGACGGTGCCGCCCATGGCTTCGATGATCGCGGTGAACGTCTTCTTGGCGTGGACGGCTTGCTTGAGCTCATGCTCGGCCCATTTCCAGTGGAAGCGGGCGACGGGGATGCCGAACTTGTCTTTCACGACCGGGTCAAGATCGAGATAGCAGTCTTCATTGGGAATCATTTCGCCGCGGGCGGCGAAGCCGATGCCTGAGCCGAAGTATCGGCGGGCGTCCTGTTTGAACTTCGATCCGTAGCTGCCCTTGGAGAGCTCGGTGGGGACAGGGTTGCCGCCGCTGGGCACGCCGCGGGTGCCGCCCATTTCAATGTGATACCCGCGGGGGAAGTCGAGTTTGCCGGCGAGCTGTTCCTTATAAAGCCACCAGGGAGCGTAAAAGTGCGGCCCGCCGGCCCCGTCTTCATTGTGAGGCGGAAGGTTTTCGAGCATCGGCACATGTCCGCTCAGCGTCGCGCCGACAGTGTCCATGATGTATTTGCCGACCTTGCCGCTGGAGTTGGCCAGCGAGGTGCCGCCGGGCCCTCTGCTGTTGAGCAGCAGCCGAGCGGTTTCGCACGCGCCGGCGGCCAGGATGACGGCCTTGCCGCGGACGATGGTCTCCTTGCCGGTCTTCTTGTCAATAAAGAGAACGCCGGTCGCCTTGCCGTCTTTGCCGATCGTCACTTCGCGAACATGGGCATCGGGGATGAGGTCGAGATTGCCGGTTTCAAGGGCAGGCGGCAGGTGGACGGTGGTCGATTGGTAATTCGCCCCGACGTTGCACCCTCTTCCACAAGGCGTGGCCCAGAAGCACGCGTTTCGGCCGGCCATCGCCTCTTTAACGATGCCCTGGGCCCACTTGCTATTCGGAAAAAGCTTCTGCGGGATCGTGCGGAAATCCTGATGAGTGGTGAGGACGGC
>JBBRIN010000593.1:0-3136 GCA_038221115.1 Tepidisphaerales bacterium | reverse complement strand
CCGCAAAGAAGGTGATTCGCGCGGGGCCGGGGGAAACGGCGATGATTGCGTTGGCGTTCCTGCCGGACGGTACGGATCTGCACGATGCGGCCCGGCTCACGCTCGTTCTTAACGGGCGGCGGGTTGCGCTGGCGGGATCGTATCTGTCGCCGCAACAGAAGGCGGATCTCGTGCAGCGTGCCGCGCTGATCGCTAATCGTTGAGCTTCCTGGCCGTCGCGATGCATGCCCAACTGGGCCTGTCGGGTATCATGGTTGCATGCGCACAACATCCTGGCGGCTGCTTGTCCTTATTTCGCTTGTGCTGTTGGGGTTGAGACTTCGCGCGGATGCTCCGGCGACGCAAGCGATTTACTCGACGCTCCCGGCCAGCTCGGATGGAATCGGCAAGGTTTACATGGGGCGCGAGATCGCGTTTGTGATGGGTCATCTCGGGGCGGGTTGGCTGGAGCGGCCGACGCGGGAGTTGGAAGAGCAGCCCCGGAAGGCGATCGAGCTGATGGAGCTGAAGCCGACGGATGTGGTGGCGGACATCGGGGCGGGGACGGGTTATTTCAGCTTTCGCATCGCGCCTAAAGTGTCGAAAGGGAAGGTGCTGGCGGTCGACATTCAGCAGGAGATGCTTGACGAGATGAATAAGATCTCCAAGGCGAAGGGGGTGAGGAACGTTGAGCCGCTCTTGGGGACGATCGAGGATCCGAAGCTGCCGGCGGGGACGGTGGATCTGGCGTTCATGGTCGATGCATATCATGAGTTCGATCACCCGCGGGAGATGATGGAGGGGATTATGAAGGGGCTGAAGCCGGGTGGGCGCGTTGTCTTGATCGAGTATCGGGCGGAGGACCCGCGCGTGGAGATCAAGCCGCACCACAAGATGACGGAAGAGCAGGCGAAAAAGGAGATGGCGGCGGTGGGGTTGAAGCATGTGAAGACGGTTGAGGATTTGCCGCAGCAGCATTTCATGGTGTTTGAGAAGCCGAAGAAATAGCCGCAATGTCTTCCGACGCCGAGTACATGTCGCGCGCGATTCGACTTGCGATGCAAGGCCGAGGACGGGTTGAGCCGAACCCGATGGTGGGGTGTGCGATCGTGAAAGAGGGGCGAGTGATTGGGGAGGGGTGCCATCGGCAGTATGGGGGGCCGCACGCGGAACCGAATGCTCTTGCGGCATGCACCGAGTCGCCGCGCGGGGCGACGGCGTATGTGACGCTTGAACCGTGTTGT
Source organism: Tepidisphaerales bacterium (assembly GCA_038221115.1). GTDB lineage: Bacteria > Planctomycetota > Phycisphaerae > Tepidisphaerales > Tepidisphaeraceae > JANXVV01. The sequence goes on along the minus strand of JBBRIN010000593.1, from coordinate 1,913 downwards.
CATACGAATAAGCAGACGCCGCCTTGTGTGCCGAGGTTGATTAAGGCGGGGATCGGGCGCGTGGTGCTTGGTGCGGTTGATCCGAATCCGGACGTGTTTGGCAAGGGCGTTGCTCAGCTTCGCGATGCGGGGATTGAAGTGGCGACGGGTGTGCTGGAGACGGAATGCGAACAGCTCGCGGCGCCGTTTTTCCTTGGCGTTAAACGGGGGCGGCCGTACGTGACGCTGAAGTGGGCTGAAACGGCCAACGGGATGGTTGCGGGAGCTGGTGGTCGGCGGCTTCAGATTACCAATGATCACTCGTCCCGGCTGGTTCACCGCTTGCGCTCCCATTCTGACGCGATTCTGGTTGGCATCAATACGGTGCTCGCTGATGACCCGATGCTGACGGCGCGAGGTGTTGATCCGGTGCGCCCGCTGACTCGAATCGTTCTAGACGGCGATTTGCGAATTCCGCTTGGGTCGCGCCTCGTTCTGAGTGCAGGAGACGTACCCGTTCAGGTCTGGTGCCACGCCGTTCACGCCCACTCGCCACGCGCGGCCCAGCTTAGTGCGCGCGGCGTGTACATCGGTGAGCTGGACGCGGGGCCGGATGCGAAGATGTCGCTTGAAGAACTTCTCTTCAGGGCCCAGGACGGAGTAAGGGGTGCGAAACACTTGTTGGTTGAACCGGGGCCGACGCTTGCTGCAAGCTTCTTCGACCGCGGCCCCGTGGATCGATTGTGGGTTTTTCGATCTCCGTTGCGGATGGATAATGCGACTTCCATACCGGCAGCCATGGTGCCGGCGCACTTTATACGAACGGCAACGGCAGAGATCCAAGGTGACACGCTTAGTGAATACCTCAACCCGGATAGCCCGGCATTTTTCGCGCCGGTGCGCTCCGTTGATTTTCCCACTGGGAAATGATACCGGGGCTCCCGCCCACGGCTAAGGTCTCAAGCTGATTGCTCCCCTTCGCGGCTTCCTTCGCGCTCTTCGTGCCTTCGCGGCGCTCCGTCGTCCAGCCGAATCGTTATCAGACCCACACCTTCACCACCGGTGAAATCTGGCCGATGACCTTGCCGACAAGGTAGGCGGTTTTACCCGGAAGTTACCGCTCCCGAAGGCTGCTCACTTGCCGCCGTGGCAATCATATTGGACGTTTGTTTTCGACCGCCATGCGCTTGATCGCCACCCAATCTCGCCGCCGGAGCCGACGGGGGTTTACCCTGCTTGAGACGGGGCTGGCCACGATCATCATCGGGCTGGGGGTCGTCTCCATCGTCCAGCTTTTGGCCAAGGGCACGATCTCGCAGATTGAGGCGAACGACCTCACGATCGCGGTGAACCTGGCGAACAACATTCACGAGCTCACCTACAACCTGAAGTTCACCGACCCGACGAACATCAACAATCCGTCGCCGCACTGGGGCCCGGAGAGTTGGGAGGCGCTGGCGACTTACAACGATAACGATGATTTCGATGGCAGGACGTTTTCGCCGCCCATCGATGCGCGGCGACAGGCGCTGAGTGGCTTTGGCAACTGGTCGCAATCGATCACGGTTCAGAGTGTCGACCCCAACAAGATCACGCTGACCGTTCCCAACGGAACGACGCAGATGGAGCGGATCACGGTCACGATCCAGCACAACGGCAGCACCGTGTACACCGAGACGTGGCTGAATACGGCGCCTTATTAACATGCGAACCCCGATGTTTTACTCACCCCACATCCGCGCCGCCCGATCCGCCCGTCGCGGCGTCAGCTCGATCATTGCGATGGTTTATCTGGTCCTGTTTTCGACGCTGGCGCTGGGTGCGTACACGGCGGTGACGACGTCGGTGCAGGTGGCGTACAACGACCGCGACGTGAACGCTTCGCGCGCCGCGGCGGAGACGGGGATGGAGTTCATCCGGTATCAGTTGGCGCT
>JBBRIN010000592.1:0-3155 GCA_038221115.1 Tepidisphaerales bacterium | reverse complement strand
GTCCGACGCCGGCGCCCAGGAGATCTTAAGCCTGCGTGTGGCATACCTCAACGGCGACTGGGAGTCACTGTGGGGGAGCAAACCCTTGCCCGCCGCGGAAGCCGCCTGAGATTCCACCTACAACGGTGGCGCGGACCCCCCCCCAACCCGCGCGCGTTCATTGCATCGTCCCGATTGACTCCCGCGCCATCGCTCTTTATCCTTCATTGGAGTTCCGATGGAGAAGTAGCCCATGAGCGCATTGACCTTGAAAGCTCATTTCGACGGCAAGCACATCACGCTTGACGAGCCCTATGAGCTGCGGCCCGGTACGCCGTTGACGGTGACTGTTCTCCCCACCCCCGCCGACCTGGAAAAGGCCGATTGGACGACAGCCGCTTCCGCCGGGCTGTCGCGGGCTTATTCCGACGATGAACCCGAGTACACCCTCGCGGATCTCAAACCATGAACGAGGGCAATGTCGTGCTCGCGCCCCTGCCCCAGGCGAACGGCGCGATCAAAAACCGTCCCGCAGTAGTGCTGCGAAAAATGCCGCCATTCGGCGATCTCCTCGTGTGCGGCGTTAGTTCTCAAATCCGCCACGCCGCCGCCGGATTTGACGACATCATCGATCCCATCGCTCCGGATTTCGCCGCCAGCGGTTTGAAGACGGCCTCCGTCATTCGACTCGGCTTTCTCGCCGTGCTTCCGCCAGTCACTTTGCTGGATCGATTGGCGCCGTTTCATCGGAACGCCACCGTCGGTTGCTCACTCGCTTGAGTGAGCATTTGCGGCCGTAAGCAATCCTGGATGTTGCCGCGCGCCGTCGCCGTCACGATCCCTCGCGTATACTCCCCGCCGCATGGATCTCTCGCCCGAGACGCTCCTCAGCGCATACGCCCAGGGCGCCTTCCCCATGACCGATCGCGACGGCGTCACCCGCTGGTACACCGCCGACCCGCGCGGCGTCATCCCGCTCGAACCCGGCGGCTTCCACGTCCCGCGAACCCTGCGCCAACTCCTCAACCATCACCCGCCCGCCTTCACCATAAAATTCGACCACGACTTCGAATCCGTCATGCGCGCCTGCATGCAGCAGCGCGACGACACCTGGATCTCCGAATCCATCGTCCGCGCCTACGTCCGCCTCCACCACCTCGGCTTCGCCCACAGCGTCGAAGCGTGGCAAAACGGCAAACTCGTCGGCGGGCTCTATGGCGTCAGCCTCGGCGCCGCCTTCTTCGGCGAAAGCATGTTCCACCACGTCCGCGACGCCAGCAAAGTCGCCCTCGTCCACCTCGTCGACCGCCTCCGTCAACGCGATTTCGAACTCCTCGACAGCCAGGCCACCACCGACCACCTCCGCCGCTTCGGCTGCATCGACATCCCCGCCGACGAATACCTGAAAAAGCTGAAAAGCGCCCTCTCCAAGACGCGGTCCTTCAGCGAGTAATCCTTCTTCGGTCTCCATCAAGTTTCACGTTTCAAGTTCCAAGTCGCCCGCAGAAATCCGATTATCTCAAATTTTCAAATCTCAAATCCCAGTTCTACAATCCCCCGAAGCTCCAAACCCTCGCCTGGACCGGTACCGCCCACCGCCTCCTCGACCAAACTCGCCACCCCACCGAAACCACCTACGTCGACATCGCCGATGAGCGCCAGATGTGGGACGCCATCAAACGCCTCGTCGTCCGCGGCGCTCCCGCCATCGGCGTCGCCGCCGCCTTCGGCATTTACCTCGGTGTCCGCCACGCCTCCGACGACCAGTTCCCCCAACGCCTCAACGCCGTCTGCGAGTACCTCGCCACCAGTCGCCCAACCGCCGTCAACCTCTTCTGGGCCATCGAGCGCATGCGCAGGGTCGCCCAGGCCGCCGCCTTCCCCGAAGCCGCAAAGCAGGCCCTCCTCGCCGAGTGCCTGAAGATGATCGACGAAGACAACCAGGTCTGCCGCACTCTCGGCGCTCTCGGCGTCAAGCTGTTGGAACCCCTCGCCAAAGACGGCGTCATCTCCCTGCTCACCCACTGCAACGCCGGCGGCCTTGCCACCGTCCAATACGGCACCGCCCTCGCCCCGGTCTACGTCGGCGCCGAGCGCGGCCTCAAGTTCCACGTCTACGCCGACGAAACCCGACCACTCCTCCAGGGCTCGCGCATCACCGCCTTCGAGCTCCACGAGAACAACATCCCCGTCACCGTCATCTGCGACGACATGGCTGCCACCGTCATGCAGCAGGGCAAAGTCTCCGCCGTCATCGTCGGCACCGACCGCGTCGCCGCCAACGGCGACGTCGCCAACAAAATCGGCACCCTAGCCGTCGCCATCCTCGCCGAATACTTCGCCCTCCCCTTCTACGTCGCCGCCCCCACCAGCTCCATCGACATGACCCTCCCCACCGGCGCCGACATCCCCATCGAACAACGCGACCCCAAAGAGATCTCCCACGCCTTCGGCAAACAAACCGCACCCGACACCGTCGACTTCTACAACCCCGCCTTCGACGTCACCCCCGCCTCCCTCGTCACCGCCCTCATCACCGAGCGCGGCATCGTCCACCCGCCATACAACGCCAGCCTCAAACGCCTCTTTACGCAAAAATCAGATTGAACCGCAGAGGGCACGGAGGACACATAGAATACAAATATAGCAAAAACGATGAAAAAGTTCTTTCTCTCCATTCTTCCTCCGTGCCCTCCGTGCTCTCTGTGGTTCAACCCTCTTCTTCTCAACACCAACGGCTCCCCGTTGTTCTCCAATTAGACCCCCACCAAAGGAACCCATGAAAATCCGCCTCGCCGCGCTCATCCTGTCCACCGCCGCCCTCCCCGCCCTCGCCGACGTCAAACTCCCCGCCATCCTCTCCGACAACATGTGCCTGCAGGCCCACAAGACCCTGCCCATCTGGGGCACCGCCGCCCCCGGGGAAAAGATCACCGTCGAACTCGCCGGAAACAAGCAGGAAACCACCGCCTCTCCCGACGGCCGTTGGCTCGTCAAGCTGCCCGCGCTCGAAGCCGCCAAAGAACCGCTCGAGCTCCACATCACCGCCAACAACCAGCTCACCGTCAAGAACGTCCTCGTCGGCGAAGTCTGGGTCGCCTCCGGCCAATCCAACATGGAATTCGCCTTCCGCGACGCCCACAACCGCGTCGAAGAGACCCCCAAAGCCAACTATC
>JBBRIN010000591.1:0-3162 GCA_038221115.1 Tepidisphaerales bacterium | reverse complement strand
GCGGTCCTGATGGAGTCGTGGGGTGGGAGGCCGTGGGGGAGGTGGGCGGCGGAACAGAGGTAGGCGCTGCCGGTGGAGATGTAGGGTTCGCCGATGAAGGGTTGGTGGCCGCAGAAGCCGATGGTCAGCCAACCGCTGGGGTCAAAGGTGCCGGGGACGGACATGGTTCGGGAGAAGACGGCGGTGAGGGCGGAGCGGACCTGAGCGGGGGAGACGCCGTCGGGGAGTTGGCGGCGGAGGGCGACTTGAGCGAGGAGATGGAAGACGCCCATGCGGTAGGCGAGGGAGCGGCCGATGGGAGGGAAGGCGCCTTCGGGGGAGATCAGGCGTTCGAGGACGGCGGCATAGCGGCGGGCGCGGGCGATCTCCAGCGGTTGCATGGCCTGCCACTCGTTGCGCTCGGCGGCGAAGGTGTCGAGGACATCAACGAGCATGGGGTGGATGACGAAGCTATTGTAGTAGTCCCAGTGAAAGTCGGGGCCGTCGCCATAGATGCCATCGCCCTTGTACCATTTCGCGTGGGACGAGAGGGCCCGCTCTACGCGGTCGGCGTCCCAGGGTTCGCCGGCGCGGTGCAGGAAGGCTTCGATGGTGGCGGCGAACATGACCCAGTTATTTTCGCCGGGCCGGATGACGCGGCTGCTCTTCAGGGCGGCGACAAGGTGGTCCTTTGCCTTATGCGGGAGGGAGTTCCACAGGTGCTGGGGGGCGCGGAGCAATGCGTGGGCGAGAAATGCGGTGTCGACGAGGGGCTGAGCGCCCTGTGAGAAGTTCATGTAATCCGGACTGGCGGGGTCGACCGCCGCCTCGATGGACCGCAGGGCAAGCTCGGCGAGTTCGGAGCGGAGCCGGCCTTCGGGAGTTTGGTCGGCGGGAAGTTCAAGCCAGGCGGCGATCCCGGTCAGGGTACGGGCGAGGGCTTCGAGGTGGCTGAACCTGCGGCGTTCGTCACTTTTTCCGTTGGGGGCGACTTCGACGGGCATGTCCCTTTTGAGGCGGCGCTCGGCGCAGGCGGTGAGGACGGGGCGGGCGATGCGGTCGGCGAGGGAGACCCATGCCGCGCGATCAGAGGGTTCGTCAGGCATGGGGGGAGTCTAACCGATGTATGCGGAGCAATGAGACGGGTCGTGGTAGCGCTCCGCTGCGCGTCGCGGCGAAACGAGCGAGGAATGCACGCTTATACGTCGCATAGCTTGGCGGCCTGGCGGAGGCTGGCAAGTTTGTCATCGTCGGTTTTGGCGGTGCGCGGGATAAACTCTTGGCCGACGAAGCCGGTGTAGCCGGTGTCGGCGATGGCGCGCATGATGGGCGGGTAGTTGATTTCCTGCTGGTCGTCGAGCTCGAAGCGGCCGGGGACGCCGGCGGTGTGGTAGTGGGCGATGTAGTCCTTGAACTGCTTGATGCGAGTGATGACGTCGCCCTCCATGATCTGGACGTGGTAGATGTCGAAGAGGATCTTCATGCGGGGGGAGCCGATGGCGTCGCAGAGTTTGGCGGCCCACTCGATGGTGTCGCCCTGGTAGTCGGGGTGGCCCTTCATGGTTTCGTTGACGCGGCTGTTGAGGACTTCGAAGCAGAGGGTGACGTTGCGTTTTTCGGCGTGGCCGATCACTTTTTTCAGGCCATTGACGCAGTTCTTGAAGCCTTCGGCTTCGTCGATGCCTTCTTTCATGCCGGAGAAGGTGATGACGTTTTTGAAGCCGGCGTCGGCGGTGGCGTCGATGGCTTTGGTCACCTTGTCGATGCACAGCTCGTGGTTCTTCGTGTGATTCCAGCCGGTGACGAAGGGGTGGCTGGAGGAGATGGCGCAGACGAGGTTGTACTTCTTAAGGATGGGCCACGACTCGGGCGGAATAAGTTCAACCGACTTAAGCCCGATGGCGGCGGCGCCGCGGGCGAGGGTTTCGATCTCCATCGGCTTGAAGCACCAGTAGATGACGGATTGGTTGATGCGGTTGTTGGTGATCTTCCACGTCATGGGATCAGCGGCAGCGGTAGGGAGCGCAGTTGCGGCGGCGGCGGCGATGGCGGCGGTGGTTAGAACGGTGCGGCGGGTGGGATGGGGCATCGATGGATTCTGACGAGTTGGGCGGTGGAGTCAAAGAGATTTGCGCCAAGATCGCCAAGACGCCAAGAGCGCCAAGGGGAGATACTTAACGCAGAGGCGCTGAGAACGCGGGGGGGACGCGGAGAAGAATCGGATTAAAACTTGGTTGAATTTTATTTGGCGGCCTTGGCGCCTTGGCGATCTTGGCGCGATTTCAACTTAGCGGGAGGCGGTGATCGGGGGGACAGTAGGCGTGGGCTGAGTCGTGGGCTGAGTGGCGGGCGCCTTGGCGCGGACTTGCAGGACGACGAGGGATTGGGGGGTCCAGCGGAACATGCTGTTGTTGAACAGGTCGGGAGGGGCCAGAGCGTGTCGCGGGCGGCGCGGGTTATCGTCTTCGTCTTTGATGCTGCAGGGCTCGCTCCAGCGGGCCAGGTCGACGAGGTCATAAGGAGCCGCGCGATAGCGTTTGCGGAACTCGAGCTCCTGCGCGGGGGTCAGGATGGCAAAGACCGGGCGGCGCTCGGCGAAGGCTTCGTTGATGATCTGGTGCTCATCGTTGAGCATGTCGGCCGCGGTCTTGCCCTTCTGCACGCGGCTCATGTAGTCGACGCGCTGTTGCTGAAGGACGACCGGGGCGTCCTTGTCGCGTTCGGCCTGCGCCTTGTTGCCGATGCCGAAGATGCCGAAGCCGCCGGCGAAACGCGGGTAGAACGAATCGGTGCAGTAGAAGTCAGCGTCGGTGGAGAACTGAAGGAGCATCAGGTATTGGGGGAAGAGCCCATCATCGGCGAAGACGACCGGCAGCGGGGCCGGCTGGGCGCGCTTCGACGGCTGCGTGGTCGGCCAGATGATGCGGCGCGTGGCGGAGCGGTATTGCTCGACGGAATAGGCGAGGTTCATGTCGCCGCGGTGCTGGCGCTCAAGTTGGGGGAGCGAGACCATGAGGCCGACGGCGCAGGCGGAGGCGGTGAGAAGTCCGGCGCCGATCGGCGCGGCGATGGAACCGCGGCCACGGGGCAGTGCCGTGATGACCAGCGCCGCCGCGACGGCGATCAGCAGCCAGTACGCGGGCGGCGAGGATTCCGCGTAATTCATCTGGCGGCGCCAGAAGT
>JBBRIN010000590.1:0-3167 GCA_038221115.1 Tepidisphaerales bacterium | reverse complement strand
ATTGCAGCTTGTCCAAATCGCCCGCGGTCATCGCACCCGTGCGGTCGAGCCAAATCGCCGGCAGCGCGACACGAATCGGCTCGATCGCGCGGCTGATTTCCTCCAAACCGCGACTGTCGGCGGCGTGCTCTTTCTCCATCGCCGCGACCTGGGTCGCTGTCTCTGACAAACCTGCCGCCGATCGCTTGCGTGCCTCTCGCAACTGCCCGACCCGCTTGCGGTCGATCGCGATCTGCCGCGAAATCTGCTCCTGCAAGCTCTGTGCGACCGACAGCTTCTCGGCCAGGACGGCGGGCGAATCCGGCGACACCGGCGACTGCCTCGCCAAGCCTTCCCGCAGCGACTGGGCCTGGATGCTCAATTCGCGCCAACGGTCATGACGAACTGACGCCTCCTCGGCCAGCCGCCGGGCGGCGGGGAGATTGGCGGCCTCGGTTTTCCAGGCCGACAGATCGATCTCCGCCGGGTCCACCTTCGCCGGCAAACCGGCCGCCAGGTCCGCGAGTGCGAGTGATTCCTTCTGACACGCCCGTTCCGCCCGCGCGACCTCCGCGGCGGCCGTCTGGACGGCGTGATCGGCGGAGTGGAGCGCGGTCGCCTCCGCGCGCGCGGCCTGCTCGGCCTTCTCAAGCGTCTTCCGCTCGGCCGACAGCGTCTTGTCCGACTGCTTCCGGGCCGCCAACGCAGCTTTTGACTTCTGGGTCCAGTCCGCGAGTTCGGCCTGCCGACGGGCCAGTTCGCCGGCGAGGTGCTCCGCCGTCAGCGGCTGCCCGCACGCCGGGCATTGAGGCGACTGACCCGCCTCTTCGAGCTGGGCCAGCGCGCTGGTCGCCCGAGAACAGAAAGCCTCTGCCTGCGTTTCGTCCCGACGCGCCTCCTGCACCCGGCCATCGGCTTGGCCGCACGTCACTGCCAATCGATCCCGCTCGGCCGACGCCTGCTCGACCAGAACCCTAGTCTGAGCCTGGGCGGTCCAAAGGCCGGCGGACTTCTCTCGGGCCGTGGCGAGCGCCGCCCGCTCGTCGGCCAGCCGCTCGATCGCCGGAATCACCCCGGCGATCGCCATGAGTCGATCGACCCGCGCCCGCGCTTCAGCCAGCAAGGCGGACGGTTCGAGACCGCCTGCCCGCAGCGCGTCGATCTGCTGCTCCATGCCGGCCAGCTCCGCCCGCTGTCGCTGCAATCCCTCGGCGGCCTTCACCGCCGACTGCAAACCCGACATTTCCACCGCCAGCCGCGTGATCACAGGCTCACTGGCCCCCAGCGACTCCTCCAGCTTCGCCGCTTCGGCTTCACCTGCGCGAATCTGCTCCGTTAATTCCGCCTGCCGGACTTTCAGGCTTTGCAGGTCGCTCGCCAGGCGCGTCATGGACATCTGGCATCGGCTATGTCGGCGTCGATGGTCGAGCAGCGCCGACACTGGCGGCAAAACCGCGGTCAGTTCCGTCCATCGTGCGAAGTCGGCGGCAACGCGATCGGCACGAGCGACCAGTTCGGTCAGTCGGCGTTGTTGGGCGAGCGATTCTTCGAGCCGAGCCGTGCGCTCGACCCAGAGTCTGGATTGATTGAGCGTGCCCACCGCCTGCTGCACACGGGAATCGGCCTGTTCCAGGGCCGATCGGGCCGCGCCGGCCACGCCCGCCGCCGCCGACAGCTCCCCTTCGCCGATGGACGGGATCGCCGCGAGTTGCGTGATATAGGACTTGGCCATTCCCGTCATCAATGTGAGATGCTCGCGAGCGATGCTTTCGAGCCGGCGATACTTCTCCAGATCGACCACGCCGGCGAGAACTTCAAACCGATCTTTCGGCTCTCTCGCAAGCACTTTGTCCGCCTCGCCCTGGCGGAGTAGAACCGAACGGACAAACGCACCGATCTTGAGCTTGAGCGTTTGGTCGACCCATTGCTTCAGACCGTCGATGTTGCCCGCCGTCGGCACGCCTCGCCAGCCGGGGAGGGAGGGATCCCATTCCCGCACCTCGGCCGCGCTTCGGCCGGATCGGCGGATGGTGCGGTAGATTTGCCAGCGGCCGCCTTCGTCCTCAAATTCAAACTCGACGACGGCCTTGTCGACATGCTTGTTGATCAGCTCCCCATGAACGCTCGCCCCGCCGCGATGATGCCCGAAGAGCGCGTAGGTGATGGCGTCAAAGACAGACGATTTGCCGCTGCCGTTGGGCCCGCAGAGCATGGCAAGGCGTAAGCCGGTGAGATCGACCTCCTGCCGGTCCTGATAGGAGAGGAAGCCTTCGAGACTGATTTTGCGGGGGATCATCGGGAGGTGGGTTATACCGAGTCTGAATGTGCCGTGTACGTTCTTGCAGAGCCTATCAAGCCGCAGCGCCGTGTCGTCATCCTTGAGCAAAGCGAAGGACCTGCCCTCAAGAAAAGAGCCTATTCGATTTTGGAAGAGGACTCGACATTGGAATCTTGAGCTACGGGCCGCCTCGCCACGTTCAGCAACTGCTCTTCCCCATGGGCCTCGAATCGTGCCTGGATATCCAGCCGCCAGAGGGGGATTTGAGAATCGTCGTCGGGCTTTGAAACGTTCGGAAGTTCCGCCAGCTTGACCCAATCCTTTTCCGTTGTCACAAGCAAATCTGCCTTGGCGGCGACGGCCTCCTCTCGAACGCGGTCCAGGTCGGCCGGGGTGTAGGCGTGATGATCCGGAAACCGACGGGCCCCGGCGAACGAGCCGGCGGCTTGCTGAATAATTGCCTCAAACCCGCCGGGCGAACCAAGCCCGCTGAAACAGAACACGGCCCGGTCGCTGATGCCGTCCATCGGCTCGGTCGGCGTTTGCCCGTCGGCGGCGGACTTGCGAAAGCCCGTCGGCTCATGCGTCTCGAACACCAGCGGACAATCTGAATTGTGTTTACGAACCTGCTCGGCCAGTCGCTTTCGGCCTACTTCATTCAGCAGGTTCGCATGCGTGATGATGATCGCCGACGCCCGCTTGAGCGAGCCGGGCGGCTCACGCAGCAGGCCTCGGGGAAGCAGATGATCAAAGCCGAACGGCTCGCCGGCGTGAAGCAGGACGATATCGACTTCCCGTCGAAGTCGGCGATGCTGCAAGCCGTCATCGAGCAGGAAGACTTGCGACAGGGGCGAGCGGCCCAGAACCCTGACGCCGGCGGAGAAGCGGACGGGATCGGCCACGATTGCGA
>JBBRIN010000589.1:0-3177 GCA_038221115.1 Tepidisphaerales bacterium | reverse complement strand
AAACCGGCACGACAAGGGAAGCGAAACGGCGACGGACGTGAACGCGGGGCGGGGGAATGCGTTGTACGCGGACGGGCACGGCGACTTCATCGAACGTAAAAAGGCGATGAATCCGGAGTACTGGGATGCGAAATGGGATTTGACCCCGCCGTGAGGGAGACACGTGCTAACTGGCTCGAAGATCAGAGGATTTCGACCTTCACTTCGGTGCAGCGGGCGAGTTGCTGGTCGCCGGTCAGAAAGACCTTCGTGCCAAGGGCGATGGCGCTTGCCAAGTGGATCGCGTCGGGCGATTTAAAACCGTATTCTGCCCGAAGCCGGGTGGCGGTATCAATCACCTTCTCATCGATGTCTCCGACCGTTAGCTCAGACGCCAGAAAAAACGTGTCGTAGGCGGCTAAAAGCGCTGGGTCATTATTTCGAAGGGGAAAACAGCGTCATTCGAGCCGGCTAAGTTGCGACGTGCAAAGGTTGGCGATCCCTGTAAGTCGCAAGCGAACGGGCTCTCGCACCTCGGGTTTGCCTTCGACGAATCGGACGATCACGTTCGCGTCGAGATAGGTCACCGCTCGCCCCAACTGTCACGCTCGGCACGCATCCGTGCCTCTAGGTCCGCAGCATCGAATTGGCGGGATGCCTTCCCAAAAGCGTCCCACACTGAAGGCTTTCCGAGCTTGCGGCCGTCGGCATCGACCGAAGCTTCATCGAAAACAATAAGCACGTCGCGCGGGGAAGCCGCGCGAAGTTCGGCTGGCACCTCAATCTGCTGTCCGTCAAATTTTGCTTTTAGCGCTGTCATCACGCCTCGAAGTCGTTACCCGCAGTATATCACTTCTCATCGACGTGCGCACATTTTGCCGCACTTAGTCTAGAACGGCAGCGATTCATCCATCCAACTATCGCTCTTCAGAATCTGCTTGCGGTTGAAGCGAGCCATGTGCTCGGCTTTCGCTTGCGCGAGCTTGATCAGCCTGTTTTTCCCAACGGCGCCCTTTGCCTTGCGCAGGTACCGGGCATGGCGGATGAACAGGTCGTCCTCGAGGCTGGTGAACATCTGGGCGCAGCCGGGATCGCCTTGCCGGGCGGCGCGGCCGTAGAGCTGGCGGTCGACGCGGCCCGAGCCATGGGGCTCGGTCGAGATCACGTGCAGCCCGCCTACGTCAGCCACGGAGCGCGCCAGCTTGATATCGGTGCCGCGGCCGGCCATGTTGGTGGCGACGGTGATCTGCCCGGGCATGCCGGCCTGCGACACGATGAACGCTTCCTGCGCCGTTTGATTGGCATTCAGCACCTGATGGGGGCGCTGCTTTTCAGCCAAACGCTTGCTCACCTCTTCGCTGGCGAGCACGCTGCGCGTGCCGACGAGCACGGGCACGCCCTTGTCGTTCAGATCGCAGATTCGGTCCACCACCGCGTCCCATTTCTTGTCCATCGTCGCGTACATGCGCGTCGAAAGCTGGCGGCGAATGCACGGCTTATTGGTCGGGATTCGAATCACCGGCACATGGTAGATTTGCCATAGTTCACCCGCGGATTCCCAGCAGGTCCCGGTCATCCCGGCGATGTGCTTGTACTGGCGGAAGAACCGCTGGAAGCTGATGCGGGCCAGGTTTTCCTTATCGCTGGTGATCTTGACGCGCTCCTTCACCTCGATTGCCTGGTGCAGGCCGTGACGCCACGAGCGATCGGCCATCACGCGGCCGGTGAACTCGTCGATAATCTGAACCGTCTCGTCCTCCGGGTTGACCAGGTACTGCTCATCCCTGACATAACAGTGCCGCGCGGTGAGGGCCTGCGTCACCAGCTCCTCCCGGCGGCGCTGGCCCTTCCAGAAGCCCGCGTGGGTCGGGTCCAGATCCGAGACGCGATCCAGCTTTCGCTGGCCCGCCTGCGTGAGCTCGATGTTGCGCACAGTCCAATCGATCGTGAAGTCGCCGTTTGGGCTAAGCTGCTGGGCAAGGCGATCGGCGGCCTCGTACATGGGCGCGTTCACGTTGTCCTCTGGCGAGTTGCTGATGATCAGCGGCGTCACCGCCTCGTCGATCAACACCGAGTCGGCCTCGTCGACAATGGCGCGGAAAAGCCCCGGGACCATCAGCGAGCCGCGAAGGGACCCGCCCCCGAGAAACGAAACCGCCGTCTGCGTGGAGTTGCGGAGGTTGCCTGCCTGATCGAGCGCGATCTGATCGCGAAGGAAGTCAGCGACAAGCTCCTTGCTGGTGCAGTAGACGATGTTGCGGCGGTAATGGTCGACGCGCTGCTCGTGCGTCGTCTCGTGGACGATGTGCCCCACCTTGTGCCCGAGCATCTCGTAGATCGGCGTCATCTCCTCGGCGTCGCGGGCGACGAGGTAATCGTTGACGGTGACCACATGAACCGGCCTGCCCGCCCACGCCCAGATGGACGCGGAAACGGCGGCGGTGATCGTCTTGCCCTCGCCGGTCGCCATCTCCGCGATCGACCCCTGGCACATGGCCAGCGCCCCCATCACCTGCACCGGATACGGCCGCTTGTCGATCGCGCGCCAAGCGCCCTCGCGCGCCAGCGCAGCACCGCGGTCTAAAGCGCGCCCGGTGAGCCTGCCGATGCGGGCAAGATCGCGCACCTCTGCGACCGCTTCGCGAAACGCCGTCGCCCCAAGCTTGTGAATCTCCGGCTCGAGCTTTTCGATCCGAGCCGCCTGCGCCTTGAGCTGCTTAAGAACCGGCCGGCGGTTCTTGAACCAGCCCACAAACCCATTGACGAAGCCGTCGAGGCCCTTCAACTCCGGCGCCTTTACCCGACGAGAGTCGAAGATCGACCAGAGTTCATTAGTGGCGGATTGGCTCATGCGTAGCGTCCGCATCGCGGACCGTTCTTGCGTTGAGGAGTCGGAACACGGTCTACAGCTACAGCCAACGATTATTGGCGCTGTGAGACTGAACGAGCTGCCAGAACCGACGGCCCCATTGCCAGATCAGTGGCTTCTTGTCCATGTCGAATCGAAGGTAAGCGCGTTGCCCGGGCAGGAAGCGGCCATCAGGATTGTCCACCGCGACGACCACGGGGAACTGCGCGATGGCGAGGCGCCGCCCCGACTTGTCGTTCGGGTCGGGAATCGCTTCTTCGCCGCCTGCCGTCGTCAGACCGGTGTACCTGGCGTCGGGCGTCGAACCGGGCTGCCAGCGGACAACCCTG
>JBBRIN010000588.1:0-3178 GCA_038221115.1 Tepidisphaerales bacterium | reverse complement strand
CAACCACCGCCCGCCGCCCCCACTCCGAATCCTTCGCCGCCGCGATGACCCTCGCCCCGACCACCGCCGCCAGCTTCGCCGTGACAGCATCAACATCCATCACCGCAAAGCCCACCCGCACCGATGACGACACCGGCTGCTCCGCCGAGCTCGGGTAAAGCTCGAATACCATGCCGTCGGATTCGCTCACATAGTGCTCCGGCCCCGACCCATGCGCGTGCTTCCTGAACTCCAGCCCCAACAAACGATAAAACGCCGCCGACCGATCCAGGTCGGTAACCCGAAGGACGACCAGGTTCAGGCGCGGCTTACTCATGTGGTTCTCCAGCAAGCACGGTCTTGATTTCGCGCCATCGTTTCATTTGCATCGAACGCGGCAGATCCTTCACGGCGCGTCGTTCATCCTTTTCGCAAACGTCCACACTTCCACTCCCCTCCCACGTCCGGACAACACCACCGTATTCCCATCTGCAACCAAGGAGCTTCCCTTTTCACCCGGTGCGATCGCTTCGTCCGCAACCAGGCTCCCGTTCTTTTTCTCCCGAACCACCAGCCGCGATTCACTTAGCATCGCTATCTGAGTCCCATCCGCGATCAAATCCGCACGCACCAGCTCGCCGGAGGGCAAAACGACCGTCCCTTTGTCATCGCCACCATCCATGTACGTCAGTGCCAGGCGATCATTCGCCTCACCGACCGGCCATGAGCCCACGACCATGCGCTTCCCCGCAAATCCAATGAACTTCAAATCCTCTAACGATCGACTCGCCACGACCTTGAAACCCTGAGGGTCCAAAACCACGTAGCGCAATTCCGCGATGTTCTGCTCGGGAATAGTAACGCACGCCACTCGTTGCCCGTCGCGCGAATACTGAATAGCCAACAACGGTCCTTCGCCCTCGACCACGATCTGCATCGGCCGCGGCCGCTGCCCGGCTCGAAGCTCGAAAGCCGTTGGCCCGCCATCTTTCGCTGCGTTCGCGCCCATCAACAACGTGCGCCCATCCGGCGACAAATCTCCGGTATGCACAAAGATTTGCGGTAAAGGCTCCTCCCCAAAAACCGCCGCGCCACTAACGGGCAGATTTGAAAACAGCACCCGCCCATCCCTCACCCGCCAAACCTCGCAGTAACACTTTGAGTTGAACAACCCACTTCCCATCCGCGCGAACAGCACCTCCCCGTCCCGCGAGAATCTTAATCTCTCACAGCTAAACCCCTCCCACTCCAACTCCTTCACCACGCGCCCCGTCTCAAGATCGGCGACGACAATCTTGTGATCCTTGGTCGCCGCAGCGAATCGGTGACCCGCCTCGCAAACCCCCACCGCCTCCACCTCTCCGGCGATTTCAAACCGGCCCACGACTCGCGCCGCCGCGCTCACGTTTCCCACCGGCCGCGACGTTGGCCCTTTGCCGCTCCCAAGCCGCCTCTCAATATAGGCGTTCTTCGGCACCGTGCCTGGCCATTCAAGTTTCCCAGCCTCCAACCGCTCCGCACTCGCCCGATATTCCACCGCGCCGGTATCGCCGTTCACGTAATACCCTTCCAAGTCAATCCGCGCGTACTTGTACGGTCGCCCAAATAGATACCAGCGATCCACCAGCGCTAATGGCTTGGGAAACCCCGCGAACCTTACGCCCCTTTCTGTCAGGACTTCCCACGCCGCCTCGGGCTTCAGCGCCAGGCTCTTCACGCGAGCCTCGTACGCTCGACTTCCCGGGGACACCACCTGCGCAGCACTGCGGCAACCGCCGCTCACACTCATCACGAGAAGACCCACCACGAGCAATAGCCTCATCCCCGCATCGTACCAAACGCCAACCCCACCCACTGAACCTTCTGTCATCTTTCACAACTCAATCAACATGCGCCCCCCTGCCTCCAATCTTCTTGCGGTCGTCGTTCTCTTCTCCCCCGGCTGCGGCCCCTTCCTCATTCCCATGCTCCCGCGCCTCGATCCCGACACCCAGCATCAGGTTGATACAGCTTGGAATAATCTCCTCAGCCCCGTCGACCGCGTCGACCGCCAAACTCTCCTCGACACCATCACCGCCTACAGCCTCTTCACCCTCGGCGTCGACCGCCTTCACGCCATTGCTGAAAAATACTTTGCCCATGGCACCGTCGTCATGCAGCTCGACTGCGACCGCGCCAACCCCGACGCCGACCAACTCACCATCACCGTCCTCGACCGCCGCGGCCGCACCATCCGCCCCGCGCAATCATCTCCTCGATCCTTTTCCGCCGCTTGCGATCACTCAGGACGGCGAAACAAAGAAAACCCACGACCGCAATTGCGATCGACAGAAGGACGTACAAGACCGGCCTCCATTCCCCCCCGGACAACGGATCGTCACGTGACGAGTTTACCCAGTGGTACCCGCAGGCGCTCGTCCGCAATGTTACACTCATCGCGGGCGATCCCTGCCGCGCCTTCATAACATCAATCCACACCACAATTTATGCTTACAAGCAACAATTTGATAAAACTTCAAAAAAGTGTAACATTATGTAACATTATGTAACACGCACCTATCCCCTGTACTCCACTCCCTTTCCGCACCACCCCTTCCTTGACACCACCCCCTCCCCCAAGTCCACTCCCCAGCAGTGCCCAAGCGCATCTTCATCACCGTCGCCGAAGTCAGCGCCGACCACCACGCCGCCGAACTGATCCGCGCTCTCAAAGCCCTCGACCCCACCATCCAATGCGAAGGCCTCGGCGGCTCCGCCATGCGCGCAGCGGGCGCCACCATCCACCACGAAACCGTCGGCCGAGCCGTGATGCTCATCCGCGCCCTGTCCCGTTCTTTCGAAATCTACAAGCTCCTCCGCTGGACCCGCCGCTACTACCAACAAAGCCCGCCCGACCTTCACATCTGCATCGATTCCTCCGGTATGAACCTCCACTTCGCCAAGATGGCCCGCGAGTGCGGCGTCCCCGTCCTCTACTACATCGCCCCCCAACTCTGGGCCTCCCGCGAAGGACGCATCGACAAAGTCCGCCGCTTCGTCAACCGCGTCGCCTGCATCCTCCCCTTCGAAGAAGACTACTATCGCCGTCGCGGCGTGCCCGCCACCTTCGTCGGCCATCCCCTGTTCGACAGCCTCCCGCCCAACCGCCAACTCTCCCCCGAACCCCGCGACTTTTCTTGCACTTCTCCCTCCTCCGGTA
>JBBRIN010000587.1:0-3178 GCA_038221115.1 Tepidisphaerales bacterium | reverse complement strand
CTATGAGCGCACCGAAAAGCCCGGCGAGTTCATTCACACGGAATGGTCGGCAAAATAATCCCACTCCCCTCGCCCCCAGCCTGCAGTGAGCGCAGTCGAACTGTACTCCGGGGGAGAGGGTTAGGGTGAGGGGGTTTCCGGCCTCCCGACCGGTCTAAATAGCAAGATCCCTCGATGGCAGCCCCGTTTTCCGCCAAGCCTCGCGCTGTATAATGCTCTCATGGCTACAACTACCACTGGCTTGATGACGGCGGCTGAGTTGCTGGCGATGCCAAGCGATGATCTTCGACACGAACTCGTGAAGGGAGAGCTTCTCACCATGGCCCCAGCGGGATTTGAACACGGATCTCTCGGATTGGGGCTGGCGGCGCGCATGAAGATGCACGCGATCGAGCGAGACCTCGGCGACATCCTGAACTCCGACACCGGCTTCTACCTCTCTCGCAACCCCGACACCGTCCGCGCCCCGGACGTCGCCTTTGTAAAGAAGTCCCGCGTCCCATCGCCAAAGCCCAAAGGCTTCTTTGAAGGCGCTCCGGACCTGGCCGTCGAGGTGATCTCTCCCGGCGATACCCTCCAGGAGGTCGAGGACAAGGTCGGCGACTACCTCGACGCGGGTGCCCATTCTGTGTGGACCCTCAACCCCCGCCGACGCACCGTCACCGCGTACTCTCACGACGGAACGTTCAAAATCCTGCACGAGAACGACAGCCTCGACGGCGGCGACGTATTCCCCGGCTTCAGCGTCCGGGTCGGCGACTTGTTCACCTGATCTGCACCAGCCCCCTGGGCCGCCACCGCCTCCGATCCTCTCCCCCCGACCCGCCGATCACCGGCTTATCTTGCCGATGGCCCCGCGCCCCTGCCGCAATCCCGCGTCGATCTTTTTCAGCGTAGATTCGTCAGGAACCACCTTCGCCTTTTCGATCCGATTCAGGACGGCCGCCTGAATGCCGGCGCGGCGGGCCAACTCCGCCTGCGACAGCCCCGCCGCGATCCGATCGCGGATGATCCCGCGAGCGATCGTGGCTCGCGCAAATTCCAGTGCATCAACGTTTCCGTCCGCATCGGCTTCGGGCATCTCGGGCATCGGCACCGACCCGCTGGCGATCTTGATCCATGCCTCTGCCGGCACCATCACGTATTTCTGGCCTTTCCTCATGATCGTTTGCATCATCGTCGAGAAATCTTGGTGAGTTATCTTTGTCAGTCAACGCCCGCCTCCGCTCCGCCGGTGGACTTCTCCTCACCAAGCCGATAACTTCAAGCCATGAGCGCTCTCACCATCAAAAAAGACGGCAACCTCGACTTTCTCTCCGTCGGCGCCCTCGTCCATCGCCTCGATCCCGGCATCATTCCGTTCCGTGCCGCTCGGAGCATGGAAGTACACGTCTCCGGCGGCGAGTACAACGTCGCCGCCAACCTCTCGTACTGCTTCGGCCAGCGCACCGGCGTTTGCAGCGCCATGCCCAGGTACCCGATCGGCGAGATGGTTCAGGCGCGCGTGCGCGAGTACGGCGTCACGCCATTCTACAAGTTCTTCGAGCACGACGGCGTCCGCGGGCCCAACATCGCCGCCGTTTACTCCGACCGCGGCGCGGGTGTCCGGCCACCCGTTGTCTTCTACAATCGGGCCAACGAAGCCGGCTCGCTCCTCAAGCCCGGTGACTTCGACTGGAAGACCATCTTCGGCGGCGGTGTCCGCTGGTTTCATTCCGGTGGCATCTTCGCCGCGCTGTCCAACACCACGTCCGAGCTGATCCTCGAGGGCATGCAGGCTGCCAAGGCAAACGGCGCCGTGACCAGCCTCGATCTCAACTACCGCGCCAAGCTCTGGGCCGCCGCCGGCGGGGCGACGCGCGCCGTCGAGCAGCTCCGCAAAATCGCCGCCCAGTGCGATGTCCTCGTCGGCAACGAGGAAGACCTGCAAAAGGGCCTGGGCATCAAGGGCCCCGAAGTCGCCCACAAGGCGGAATCCAAGCTCGACCCGGAAACGTTCTTCCAGATGATCGACGCGATCACCAGGCAATTCCCCAACGTCAAATGCGTCGCGACGACGCTGCGCGAGGTCCACTCCACCAACCGCCACGATTGGGGCGCGGTGCTCTGGCTCGACGGCAAACGCTACGTCAGCCCCACCGCCCAGCTCGACGTCGTCGACCGCATCGGCGGCGGCGACGGATTCGCCGCGGGCCTCTTCTTTGGCCTTCTCGCCGGCCGCCAACCCGAAGAGGCCCTCCGCCTCGGCTGGGCGCATGGCGCGTTGCTCACCACCTTCCCGGGCGATGTCACCATGGCCAAGCTCGAAGAGGTCGAAGCCTTCGCAAAGGGCGGATCGGCGCGCGTGCAGCGCTAGACGCCGCGCACGAAGATTTGCCCTGTTTCGCGTATAGTGCCAGGCCGATGAGCGCATCGTCACCTCAGGCTACGGGGGCCGACCCCGCACCTTTTGACTCCGACGAGTTCGTCAAGGCGACACTCGCCAAACTACGCGCGCGGTTGCTCGATCTCACCCCGCGCAATCCGCTCATTTCGTTTAAGCATTCGGCTCGCGGCCGTCGTCACGTTCGCGTCATCGATGAACTGCCCGACTCTCTGTACGCTCGGTTCAATGCCGACTCAACGATGAGGTTCAAATCGATCGGTCAGGAGCCCGACGAGCCGGAAGATGAAAAGACGATGTTGTTCCGTCGAGCCCTGGACAGCGCGAAGCTGGAGGACCCGGAGTACCGTCAGAAGATCGACGAGCTGGGCGACGATCCAGGAGAAAAGGCGCTTGATGGCGCCGAGCGGGACTTGCGCGAGCGGCTGCGTGAACGGCTTGGCATGACGCCTCGAAAACCCGCCGCCCGTCTGGAAGCTGCCGACCTCGCGCGCCAGCGGGGACTGAACCCGTCTTTCGAGCTCCCGGTTAGTCCTCTTACCAATCACGAAGCCGCGCCCACAAAGCATACCGACACGGCGATCCAGACGCTGCTGTTCGAGGATGTCATGGATGGGACGCTCGAACGAATGCGCGAGCAGGTCCGCCTTTCCATCGACGAGGCGGGGGTAAACCCGCTGTTTTGTGTCTTCGGGTTCCTCGAATGGTACGAGGACGCAAATTCCCAAATCCCTCTTCATGCGCCGTTGCTGTTGTATCCGCTGCAAATCGATCGGTTGCTCGTTCGCGGCCATT
>JBBRIN010000586.1:0-3186 GCA_038221115.1 Tepidisphaerales bacterium | reverse complement strand
AAATCCATTCCTACGGTTGAGTTGCTTCCCAAACCAAAGAGCGTCGTTCAGGACTCGGTCGCACAAGAGGATTTGACTGCCGAAAATGACAGTCTTCGCTTGTTGCTGGAACAGGCCGGCATCGATGCCAAAGTGTTGCTCGCGCAGGCCGGCATCGACGCAAAGGAGCGCGAAGCGGCGGACAAGTTACAAAGGCTCATCCTCGATGAAATGCATCATCGCATCAAGAATACCCTCGCCACTGTCAACGCCATTGCATCTCAGAGCCTGCGCGCAGCGACCAGCATCGAGCACGGGCAGCAAGCCATCGAGAGCCGTTTGATGGCGCTGGGGCGCGCACATGATCTGTTGATGCAAGTCAACTGGGCCAATGCCAGCCTCACTCACACGGTTCGCGGCGCCACCGAGCCATATGACAGCACAGCGAGCGTCCATATTTCGATTAATGGGCCTGATATTCGCATTACCTCCGCCGCAGTGATCGCACTAGCGCTAACGTTCAACGAACTTTGCACTAACACCACCAAATTTGGCGCACTGTCGGTTCCTGCAGGTCGCGTTGATATAGCGTGGACGATCGACCCTGACAGGAAGCGGCTTCGACTGACGTGGACCGAAAAAGACGGCCCGGCCGTTGCTGAACCAACGAGACAAAGTTTCGGTACCCGCATGATGGCCTCGCTCGGTAAGCAATTGAGCGGCAACGTGCAGCTCCTCTTCGAGCCGACTGGGTTCATTTACGCGCTCGATGTCCCCCTGAGCTCGCTGACGGCGAAGGTGTGATGAAAATTTAACTCGGGTGCATCAAAGGGCCAGTTCGAGTAGGGATCGAATCTGCCTCATTCCATTCAGGGAACGAGACGCCGCTCTGCTCTAATCGCACGATGGTGCCCCCGGTCGGAATCGAACCAACACTCCCTAAGGAACCTGATTTTGAGTCAGGCGCGTCTACCAGTTCCGCCACGGGGGCACGCTGTCGTGCGGAGGGAATAAAGCCGAAGGGCGGAACCGGGTCAACGCTTGCGATGCCCTCTTCTGTCCGGTTCTATGCCCGGACCATGCATCCTTACATCCACGCCCGGAAGACGCCCGAAAAGCCCGCCTACATCATGGCCGGCAGCGGGGAGACCGTGACCTATCGGCAGCTCGACGCGCAGTCGAACCGGATCGCCCGGCTTTTCAGGTCCCTGGGGCTGGTGGCCGGCGACCATGTCGCGATCTTCATGGAGAACAATGCCCGTCTGTTCGAGTTCTGCTGGGGCGCCCAGCGCTCGGGCCTGATCTACACCGCCATAAGTTCCCGCCTCACGGCGGCGGAAGTCGACTACATCGTGGGCGACTGCGGCGCGAAACTGTTCCTCACCTCGAAGGCGCTCGCCGGAACGGCCGCCGAGCTGGTGCCGCTCATGAAAGGCGCCGCCAACCGCTACATGGTCGACGGGACGATCGACGGATACCTGCGGTGGGAAGAAACGATCGCGCGCCAGCCCTCGACCCCGATCGCCGACGAGATCATGGGACGCGACATGCTCTACTCCTCGGGCACCACCGGGCGCCCGAAGGGCGTGATGCCGATGGGCGAGCCGCAGCCGATCGACGCCGAGAGCGCCCTGACACAGATCAACCGCAAGCTTTACGGCGTGGGCGAGGACACGATCTATTTGTCGCCGGCGCCGCTCTATCATGCCGCTCCCTTGCGCTTCAACATGACGGTGATGCGGCTCGGCGGAACCTGCGTGCTGATGGAGAACTTCGACGCGGAGGAATTCCTGCGTCTGCTCGTCCAGCACAAGATCACCCACACGCAGCTCGTGCCCACCATGTTCGTGCGTTTCCTCAAGCTGCCCGACGAAGTCCGCCTCAAATACGACGTCTCGTCGCTCGAATGCGCGATCCACGCAGCGGCCCCCTGCCCGATCCCCGTGAAGGAGAAGATGATCGCGTGGTGGGGGCCGATCCTGTGGGAGTACTATGCCGGCACCGAGGGAAACGGCCTCACGCTGTGCAATTCGCAAGAGTGGCTGGCGCACAAGGGCACAGTCGGCAAGGCCATCATCGGCACGCTGAAGATCTGCGATGACGATGGCAGCGAGGTGCCGGTCGGCCAGCCCGGTACGATCTATTTCGCCGACGGCAATCCGTTCAAATATCACAACGATCAGAAGAAGACGGACGAGGCGCGCCACCCCAAAGGTTGGACGACACTCGGGGACGTGGGCTACGTCGATGGCGAAGGCTATCTCTATCTTACTGATCGCAAGGCGTTCATGATCATCTCGGGTGGCGTGAACATCTACCCGCAGGAGTGCGAGAACCTCCTCATCAACCATCCAAAGGTGATGGACTGCGCGGTCTTCGGGGTGCCGAACGATGATTTCGGCGAAGAGGTCAAAGCCGTCGTCCAGCCGCGTGACATGTCCGACGCCAGCCCCGAACTGGCCGAAGAGCTGATCGCCTACTGCAAGCAGAAGCTCTCCACCATCAAGTGCCCGCGCACCATCGACTTCGAGCCGGAGTTGCCGCGTCATCCCACCGGCAAACTCTACAAGCGCCTGTTGCGCGACCGTTACTGGCAGGGCCGCGAGAGCAAGATCGTCTGATGCCGGCCCGCCCGCTCGAGGCGGAGGCCCCGAACGAAGTCAGCCGGCTGATGCTGTTCTTCGCCATCGTCTTCACGGTCGAGGGAATCGGACAGGGGCGCGTCGGCATCGTGCTGCAGCCCCTCACCAATTTTCTCAAAAGCGAGGGGTGGACGGCGCTGCAGGTCACGGCCTATTTCGGCGCGCTGAACTTCCCTTGGATCATCAAGCCGCTCTACGGGCTGGTCTCCGACATCGTGCCGCTGTTCGGTTATCGCCGCACCAGCTACCTGATGCTGGCAAGCGCCGGCGCCGCGATTGCCTATGCCACCGTAGCGTGGCTCGACACGCCGGCCGCGTTTGCGCTGCCCCTCGTGCTCACCGCCTATGCGATGGCAACCGCCAGCACCCTGTGCGGCGCGCTGCTGGCCGAGAAAGGCCGCAGCCTTCGGCAGAGCAGCCTCTTTGTCGGACAGCAATGGTTGTGGTTCTACGTCGCCATCATGGCCAGCGCCTTTGCCGGCGGCCTTCTGGTCGACCATCTTCCCGCATCGACGGCGCTCAAGGCTGCTGCCCTGATCGCGGCCATCGCGCCACTCGCCATTCT
>JBBRIN010000585.1:0-3191 GCA_038221115.1 Tepidisphaerales bacterium | reverse complement strand
TGCGCGGCAACGATCTCCCCGCGCTCCTGGCAGGTGTCAAAGAGATCGCCGTGACCGGAGCCCCCGGTCCCTTGTGCGTCTTCGGCGGCGCAGCATTCGTGGTCATCGCCGACCAGGCAAAGACCCCCGCGCCCGTGATCGCCGCCTCCTCACTCGACCAGGGGCGGCTCGTGGCCCTCGGGCACAACGGCTACTTCCAATCTGAAGCCGCCGGCACGGCAGACACCGCTAAACTGTTGGCCAATCTCGCTGCGTGGTCCGCCGCCCACTCTCCTCGGGCCAACAACACGCCCCGTGCGATCGGCTTGCGCGGGTGCAAAGGGATCGACAGCGCTTTGCTCGCCGCCGGCCTCAAAGTTCAAACGCTCGACGGCGCCGGCCTCACCTCCCGCCTGAAAGACGTCGACGCCATTTTCCTCCCCGCCGGCGAGATCCAGGCCACCGATCTCCCCGCCATCGAGGCCTTCGTCCGCCACGGCGGCGGCGTCGTCACCGGCGTCCCCGGCTGGGGCTTCCTCGCCACCCACCCGGGCGCAACCTTGCAAAACGATCTCCCGTCCAACCGGCTCTTCGCCAAGGCCGGCCTCGCCTGGGCCGACGGAACCGTCGATGGATCGCCCGCCAAGCGATTTGTCGCGCGGGCAGCGCTGTCGCCCCTGCTGAACGCCAACGCCGCCCTCAAAGCGGTCCAGGCCGAAGCGAAAGGCGGCGCGGCGCTATCCAAGGAAGATGCGGCCGTCGCCGCTGCCGCGCTCACCCGCGCCGCACAGTGCCTTCCCCCCGACGACACCCTTCTGCTCCCCCAACTCGAAAAGCTCGCGAATGAAAATCGCGCCGCCGCACTTGTTTCCGACAAGGCCGACCTGCTCGCGGTGAACACGCTCGCGCGCGTCGCCCTCACCTTCGATCTCATGCGCGAAAGATCTCTGCCGCCCGAGCAGGTGAAGGCGCATCCCCTGGCCAAAACCTTTCCCGGCGATGTCCCCAGCGACGCCCCGCGCATCAAGCGCGACATCCCCATCGATCTGTCCGTGCCGGACTGGCACAGCACCGGCCTCTATGCCGCCCCCGGCGACCTCGTCACCGTCACGCTTCCCGCCGGCGCGCCGCCCGGCCTTAAGGCCCGCATCGGCTCACATTCAGACCACCTATGGACCCTCTCCTCATGGCAACGCGCCCCTGAGATCGACCGCGTGTGGCCCCTGAAACCCGGCGCCAATAAAATCTCCAGCGCCTTCGGCGGGTTGATCTACATCATCGTCCCCGCCAAAGCCCCGCCGGGCACCGTCACCCTCACGATCGAGCACGCGATCGACGCCCCTCTGTTTGTCCTCAACAAGACCGATCCCAGAAAATGGCGCGAATCCATTCGCGCCGCCCCCGCTCCCTGGGCCGAGCTGGCCAGCGACAAAGTAATCTTCACCATCCCATCCAAATTCGTGCGCCAGCTCGACGACCCCGCCGCCCTCCTGACCTGGTGGGACCGGGCGGT
The DNA here is from genome assembly GCA_038221115.1 of Tepidisphaerales bacterium. Classification (GTDB taxonomy): domain Bacteria; phylum Planctomycetota; class Phycisphaerae; order Tepidisphaerales; family Tepidisphaeraceae; genus JANXVV01. Next base: position 1,699 of record JBBRIN010000585.1, on the reverse strand, counting down.
AGACGGCGCCGCCGACCTGTACCAGCTTCCCCACCATCGCCCGCGGCCCGAGCGCTATGCCGCGGACATACAGATCTCCGCCGGTTACATGCACAGCGGTTACCCGATCATGACGCACCTGGACGCCGCGCCGCGGATGGTCGATCTGCCCTCCCTGCGAACCAAAGGCGAATGGGGCCTCTTCCACGAGCTCGGCCACAATCATCAAAAGCCCGAATGGACCTTCGCCGGAACGGGGGAGGTGACGAACAACCTGCTCCCCGTGTACCTGCTGGAAACGCTCTGCAATCATGCCCCGCTGCACGATGCGTTCACAACGACCGCCCGCGCCAAAGCCGAGGCCAAGTACAAAGCCTCCGGTTCCGACTTTGCCACCTGGCAAAAGGAGCCATTCACCGCGCTGATCATGTACTACCAGCTTCGCGAGGCCTTCGGCTGGCCGACGTATCAGAAGGTCTTCGCCGAATACCGCGACCTGCCGCCCGATCAACGTCCCAAAAGCGAGGAAGAAAAGCGCGACCAGTGGATGGTGCGCTTCAGCCGCGCCTGCGGGAAAAACCTCGGTCCGTTCTTCCAATACTGGGGCGTCCCCACCAGCGACGCCGCCCGCAAATCAATCGAAACCCTGCCACCGTGGAAACCCGCGGCGCGCTAGCGGATTCGCTTTTCTTCAGGAGCATCCATGGGATTTGATCAGTATCACGAGCCGCCCGATGAACTCTCCAAGCAAACGCGCACCTTCGCCAGGATGATCGTCTCCCTGACCGAGGAGGCCGAGGCCATCAACTGGTACGAGCAGCGCATCTCCGTCGAAACCGACAAGCAGGCGAAGGCCATCATGGCCAACGCACAGGAGGAGGAGTTCAAGCACTTCGGCATGGATCTCGAGTTTCTCCTCCGCCAAAAGCCCAAGTGGCGCGCTGCCCTCAAAGCGATCCTCTTCAAGGAAGGCGATATCGTCGAATTAGGCGAAAAGGGCGAAAAAGCCGAGGAAAAGGTGAGCTGAATCTCCCCGCCCGACCGTCATGCTGAGGTACCCCGAAGCATCTAGCCGATGCGTCGAGTGGCGCCGACCCCGTCACGCATCATGTGGAACAAACCCGCGCCGAAGCGTATTTTCCGTACGCACCCGCGCATCCACAAACTGACGCAGGTAATCCGGCCCGCCCGCCTTCGCCCCCACGCCTGAAAGCCCAAACCCGCCAAACGGTTGGCGTCCCACCAGCGCCCCGGTAATCCCGCGATTGATGTACAAGTTCCCCACGCGAAACTCGCGCCGCACCCGCGCAATCGTCGATGGCGTCCGCGTGAAGCACCCACCCGTCAGCTTGTACTTCGACGAATTCGCGATCGAGAGCGCCTCATCGAGATCCTTCACCCGTATCACCGCCAGCACCGGACCAAAAATCTCTTCCGTCGCAATCCGTGGCGGCCGGCTCAAATCGTAATGGTCAATCGAAAAAATATGCGGCCCGATCAGCGGCTTACCCTGTGCCCGCGACCCCGCGCCAACCTCCGTCCCCAGTTCGAGCTTCGCCTCCCCCTTCCCAATCGCAATGTAGTTCAACACTTTCGCCGCCGCCTCATCGTCGATCACCGGCCCAAGCTCCGTCCCCGGATGAAGCGGATCGCCGACGACCAGCGCCCGCGTCGATTCAATCAGCCGCAACAGGAACACCGCATAATTGTCCTCAAGCAC
>JBBRIN010000584.1:0-3192 GCA_038221115.1 Tepidisphaerales bacterium | reverse complement strand
GCGGCGCACAGACGCTCCCGAACGAGTGCTACATCGTGCGGGATGGCGTGCGGATCCAGGCGAAAGTGCATCGCGTCTTTCAATGGTTCCACGGCGATCATCTGCTCAAGCTCTCGGGTGGTGGGGGCGGCGTGGGGCGGTCATCGGAGCGTGATGTGCAGGCCGTCTGGGATGACGTGTACGTCAACGAGGTCGTGTCGCTCGACGCGGCGCGGGAGGTCTACAAGGTCGCGATTGACCCCGAGACGCGCGAAATCGACTGGGAAGCGACCCGCGTGTTGCGGGGCTCAACGGGGGAGACGGGCTGATCGATAACCAGCGGTCGGGCTCGGAACAGTGTCAGGCTCGGCATGTGTGAATCTCCGATACGGGTGACAGCAATGACACCCCTCATCTTGACCGTGGCAGCGAGCCAGGCGCGTCAAGCAGGACATGGGGACTGACCAGATGAATCGACGCCACTTCCTGCGAACGTTCTCGATGGGCGCAGTCGTGCTGCTCGGCACGGCCTGTGCGCCGGCGGTGAGCACCCCGGCGCCAGGAGCGGCCAAGCCGGCCGAGCCGACCGCCGCCGCTGCGAAGCCGGCCGAGGCCGCCAAGCCGACCGAAGCCGCAAAGCCCGCCGAGGCCGCGAAACCAGCGGCTGCCGCGCCGGCCTCAGGGTCCGCCGGCAGCAAAGCGCTGACGATGTCCTCCAACGAGGCCGTCACGTTCGATCCGGCACTCGGATCTGGCGCAAGCTCGTTGCGCGTCACCATGAACGCCTATGACGGGCTGATGGCGTTCAAGTACGGGTCGCTCGATCTCGAACCGGCACTCGCGACCGAGTATGCCGTCTCCGATGACTCGAAGACCTGGACGTTCAACCTGCGCCAGGGCGTTAAGTTCCACGACGGTACGGACTTCAGCGCCGATGCGGTCAAATTCAATCTCGACCGCATCATGCAGGCGGCCTCCTCGCCGCGCAAGGCGGAAATTACAAACGTCGACTCGGTGCAGGTACTCGACCCGAGCACCGTGAAGCTGGCCCTCAAGTCGCCCTTCTCACCCTTGCTGGCCCAGCTTGTCGATCGATCCGGCATGATCCTCTCACCCGCTGCCGTGCAGAAGCTGGGTGATGACTTGACCCGCAACCCGGTCGGAGCCGGCACCGGCCCGTTCAAATTTGTCGAATATAAGAAGGATGACCACGTCACGCTGACGCGCAACGAGAGTTACTGGCAGAAGGACGACTCGGGCGGCGCTCTACCATATTTGGACAAGCTCGTCTTCCGCCCGCTGGTGGACGAAACCCAGCGCCTCAACAGTCTCAGAGCCGGAGAGATCGATTTCGCCGACGAGGTGCCGGATAAGGACGTCGACGCGATCAAAAAGGATCCGGCGCTTGTCTATATGACGATCTCCGCCCTTTCCTTCAACGGGTTCTATCTCAACACAACTACCGATCCATTCAAGGACATCCGCGTGCGCCAGGCGCTGGCCTGGTCGATCGACCGGCAACAGATCATCGATACGGTCCGCTTCAAGATCTACCCGCTCGCCAGCGGCCCGATCGCGCCGCCTCAATTCCCCTACGACGCCGGCTACAAGCCGTATACGCGCGACATTGCCAAGGCGAAGGCGCTTCTGGCGCAGGCGGGGCGATCCGCGATCACATTCACACTGCTCATTACCGCCGGCTCGCCTGCTGCTCAGCCGCAGGCGGAGTTGTTCAAGGAACAGATCAAGGATGCCGGCTTCACGGTCAACCTGCAGGGGCTCGACTTCCCCCCGCTTGTGTCCAACCTTGACAAGCACATCTTTCAGGCAGGAGTAGCAGGCTGGAGCGGCCGCGTCGACCCCGACGGCAATGCGTATATCCAGTTCCACACCGGCGCAGGCAACAATTACGGCCAATACTCGAACCCGGCGATGGACAAAGCATTGGACGACGCGAGGCTGACCTTCGATCAGGCTCAGCGCAAGCCGCTCTATCAGCAGGTAGACAAGCTCGCGGCCGAGGACGCGCCGTACATCTTCATTTATTACGGGGTGACCGGGCAGTTCTCAACGACGAAGGTCAAGCACTTCACGCCGGTGCCGGACGCCGTTTATCGCTTCGTCGACGTCTGGAAGCAGTCCTAGGATGGCCGGCTACATTCTCCGGCGGATCCTGCTCATGATCCCCGTGGCGTTCTTTCTAACACTGATCCTGTTCGTCGTACTGCGCCTGACACCGGGCGACCCGGCGCAGGTGGAACTGGGTGAGCAGGCGACACCGGAGACGGTCGCCGCGCTGCATCACGAGCTCGGTCTCGACAAGCCGATCCCCGTGCAGTACATCCTCTGGCTGGGCCACATTGTGCGGGGGGATCTGGGCAAGTCGCTCACGAATCGCCAGCCGGTGCTGAGCGCCATCGGCGAGCGCCTGCCGGCGACACTGGAGCTGGGAGTCCTCGCCTTTCTCCTGCACCTGGTGCTGGCATTGGTCATCGGCGCCTTGGCGGCGATCTACCGCCGCTCGGTCATCGGGCCGCTCACGACGCTGTTCGCATCCGTCTTCGTCTCATTTCCCGGCTTCTTCTTCGCGATCCTCTTGATCCTCATCTTTGCGATCAAGCTGCGCTGGCTTCCCGTGAGCGGCTACGCGCCGTTCTTCGGGAGCGACGCGGATCTAAGCGCAAATCTGCGCCATCTCATTCTGCCCGTGGTCGCACTCGGCATCCCCTCCGCCGCGGCGCTGGCCCGGCTCGTCCGCTCCAGTCTGCTGGAGACGCTCTACACCGACTACATCCGTACCGCGCGCGCCAAGGGGCTCTCGGAATCGCTCGTCGTCATCCGCCATGCCATGCGCAACGCTGCTCTGCCCGTCATCACCATTCTCGGCCTGAACCTCGGCTTCCTCTTTTCTGGTGCGTTCATCATCGAGTACATCTTCGCCTGGCCGGGTGTTGGGCGCCTGGCCGTGAATGCTCTGACCTCGCGTGACTATCCAATTGTGCAGGGAGTCGTGCTCTGCGCGGCGCTTGCGATCATGACCGCCAACCTTTTAACCGATATCGCCTATGCGGCGGCGGATCCGCGCATCAGCTTCACGGCCCGGCGCGGGTAGCGCCGCTACGAGGACATGCTCATGGCGCGAGGCGAGACGGCACTGCCGGCCGAAGGACCGCTCGGATCGCTTCCGGCGCGGCGATCGATTTGGAGCTGGCG
>JBBRIN010000583.1:0-3199 GCA_038221115.1 Tepidisphaerales bacterium | reverse complement strand
CATCGCAACGTTGGCGATGTTACTAGGCAGAAACGCGCTATCCTGAAGAAACTCATACATCCCCAGCCCAAACCCCGCGGCGGACAGAAGGAAGAGGATGACCGAAAGGAGGTACACGCGATTAGAACCGCCGAGAGCGCGCACCCACAACAGCCACGCGAGATGCATAAAGAACGCGAGCAAAAGATAGCCAACGAGAAATGCCGGACGGGTGAGGCCGGCCCGGTCGAGCGCCGCCGTGACGTGCGTGAAGACCACGTGATACTGAAGCGTATGGGTCGTGAACCAGTCGTTGGCCAGAAGTTCGGGGTGGTTCATGCGCAGCGCATCGATCAAGTAGACGGTGTGGTTGCTGTGACCAAACTGATAACCGCGCAGGACAAGGGTCATGGAGATGCCAAGCGCGAGCGCGCATGCGGTCGACATGAGGCTGACGCAGCGCGATTCAGCGGCGGGCGGGGAGGTGGGCACCGGCGAAGTCTATTCAAGATTCTGGTGCGCGCGTATAGTCGGGCGCGACGATTTCCGCCAGACATCCGCGTAAGAGGAAGCAGTCCATGGCCAAACACACGATCGTGTTGATCCCGGGAGATGGCATCGGCCCGGAGGTTACGGCGGCGACGAAGCGCGTCGTGGAGGCCGCCGGCCTTTCCGTCGAGTGGGTGGAGTTGCCGGCGGGAGTGGCGGCCATCGAGCAGGGCTACGACAACGTGATGCCGCAGCGCACGTTGGCGGCAATCCAGGCGCACAAGGTCGCGCTAAAGGGTCCGGTCACCACGCCGGTCGGCAAGGGCTTTCGCTCCGTGAACGTACAGCTCCGCAAAGCCCTGAACCTGTACGCGGCGGTCCGGCCGGTGCGCTCAATGCCCGGCATCAAGACGCGGTTTGAGAACGTCGACCTCGTTATCGTCCGGGAGAATACCGAAGGGCTATACAGCGGCATCGAGAACGAAATCGTCCCCGGCGTCGTGACGAGCCTCAAGGTCGCCAGCGAGCCCGCCTGCACGCGCATCGCCAAGTACGCATTTCAATACGCCGTGAAGCGCGGGCGCAAGCGGATTACGGTGTTCCACAAAGCCAACATCATGAAGCTGACCGACGGCTTGTTCCTCAACTGCGCCCGCAAGGTTCACGAGGAGCAATACCCGAACATCGAGTACGACGAGCTGATCATCGACGCCGGCTGCATGAAGCTGGTGCAGGAGCCATCGCGCTTCGACGTTCTCCTGATGGAGAACCTATACGGCGATCTGGTGAGCGACCTCTGCGCCGGCCTCGTCGGCGGGCTCGGCGTGGTCCCCGGTTCCAACATCGGCGATGACGCCGCCGTCTTCGAGGCCGTGCATGGCTCCGCCCCCGACATCGCCGGTAAGGGTGTCGCCAATCCCCTGGCCCTGATCATGAGCTCCGTCATGATGCTCAACCACTTGGGCGAAGTCGAAATCGCGACCAACATCAAAACCGCCTATGACTCCGTCCTCTCAGAAGGAAAGACGCTGACGCGCGACCTCGGCGGAACGGCCGGCACCGATGCCTTCGCCGACGCCGTCATCGCCAAGTTTTCATAAGAGAAGCAACCACAGATGAACGCGGATGAACTCAGATAAGACGGAATGACCCGAGATTGAATGACAGAATTCATCCGCGTTCATCTGTGGTTTCAATGATTCCCGTCCCATAACCCACCAGGCGGGTTAAGCGTCGTCGGGAACATCCCGATGCTCCTGATAACCGGAGCATCATGGAACTGACGGCCGAACAATTTGCGGAGATCGTCGTGGCGGTTGGCCCGGTTAGCCACCACGAGCAGGGTGGCGACAAGCGCGGCGCTCAACGAAGTGAGCGGCACGCCAGCGTCGTGATCACCGTCGTCGGCGCAGGAACGCCGCCTCACGCACATACGGTGACCGTCCGCAACGTCTCGTCGAAAGGCGTGGCGATCCTGTTGAACCAATGGCTCCCCCGCGGCGATCAGTTTGTGATGCGATTGAAAGGCCGCGAGGGGCGGGTGACGTCCCTCCTGTGCAATGTCGCCCATTGTCGGCGGATCAACGCCAATCTGTTTCTCGTGGGGGCCGAGTTCGGGCGGGTCTTGGCGGAGGACGAATCTCATCCGGCCACGACCGAGCGGCCGCCCGGCGACGCCGTGACGGTCGGGTAGCTTCACTTCTTCCAGTAAAGCCAATCCCGATTAATCAACCGCGCCTTTGAGCATCTTCCGCAGCACCGTGTGCAGGATGCCTCCATTCCGGTAGTACTCAATCTCCACCGGCGTATCGATCCGACACACCGCCGCGAACTCAATCGGCGGCCCTTCGCGACCGGCGACGGTGACCTTGATGTCCTGCTTAGGCGTCAGGTCCTGGCCCACTTCGATCGAGAACGTACCAGTGCCCGTGAGTCCGAGCGAAGACCTGCTCTGCCCGCCCTTAAATTGCAGCGGCAGAATCCCCATGCCCACGAGGTTGCTGCGGTGAATCCGCTCAAAGCTCTCCGCGATGACGGCTTTGACGCCCAGCAGATACGTCCCCTTCGCCGCCCAATCGCGCGAGCTGCCCATGCCGTAGTCCTTGCCCGCGAGCACGACGAGCGGAATGCCCGCTGCCTGGTACTTCTGGCTCGCGTCGTAGATGCTCATGATCTCGTCCCCCATCTCGCCCGGCTTGCCGAGATAGCGAGTGACCCCGCCTTCCGTTCCGGGAGCCAGTTGGTTCCGCAAACGAATGTTTGCGAACGTGCCGCGCGTCATCACCCGGTCGTTGCCGCGGCGGGCGCCGTAGCTGTTGAAGTCCAGCGGCATCACCCCATGCTCGATCAGATACCGTCCCGCCGGACTGTCTTTCTTGATGGCACCCGCCGGTGAGATGTGGTCGGTCGTCACCGAGTCACCGACCATGACCAGCACCCGCGCCCCTTCGATCGATCGAATCGGCTCGGGGTCAGCCGCCAGGTTCGTGAAGAACGGCGGTTCCTGAATGTACGTGCTCTTTTCCTCGAAGTTGAACAGCTCGCCCCCCTTGACCGGGATCTTGTTCCAATCCGGGTTGGCGTTGGCAACGTTGGCGTACTGCTTGGTGAACATCTCCGGCGAAAGGCTCGCCGTCAACGCATCGTGCACCTGCAGCTCCGTAGGCCACACGTCTTTGAGGAAGAACTAATCCCCCTTCACGTAGTTGCCGATCGGCTCGTCCTTGATGTA
>JBBRIN010000582.1:0-3200 GCA_038221115.1 Tepidisphaerales bacterium | reverse complement strand
GTGGAATACGTGTGGAACGGTCGGCCATCAATGCAGAGGAAGGCGCTCAGGCCCGGCTGCTCACCATTGAGATGTCGGCCATGAACGAGCAGCCGGGGCAGCCCTCGGTGAACGGATCCGTCTTGCCGGGCGGCGGGTCGTTCGGATCGAACATCAAATGATAAATCAGAAGCTGCCGGCGGCCATCAAAGAGATCCAGCAAGCTGGCCTTCTTGCCGCCCTCGCCTTCAAAGGCGTACGGCTTATCGATCGCCACCATGGGCAGGTGACGCCGCGCGGCGTTCAGCGCACCCTGCTGACGTATGAGTTTCTTCTCCCTGGGCAAAAGTTTTTTGCGGGCGACCAGCCATTTGTTTCGGGAAACAATCTTGGGGTGTGCCAAAACGCTCCTTATCGGGACCGGTTCCAGAGGATCGCGAGGCACCTGCACCTTGTTCGGAATACCGCCCAACTTAACTCAAGCCGGGCGATGACCGGCCGGTTCCCAAATTAAGAGTGCGGCAACGCCATCGCAGCTCGCTCGACCGTCATCGATCGAGCACCTCAAATTGCCTTCACATTTGCTTCGGCTGGCGTGAGGGCTGCAATGGCGCCCACAGCGGAGAGTTCGGCGTCAGTCAGTGCATGCTTCAAAATCGCGTTCAGCTTCTCTTGCCGCGACTGATGGTCCAACGAGTTGAACGAAGAGCTGACAACGACCCCTGAAACTCGCCCACCCGGCAGGTCCTCAAGGGCGTCCTGGAGGTCATGGAGGTGCGGTCGCAACACTCGGATTATTTTTTCGTGGAGCTTAGCCATACTGCAAGTCCCTTCTTGTGAACTTCCTCCGCGGCGTCAACCAGAGCCTTGGTCAGATGCCGCACGATGGATTCTACGCCACCCTTCTTCCCGCGCACATATCCCTTGTTCCTGAAATAGCCGAGCAATCCATCAAACGAAAGATAACGGATGCCGTTGTCCCACAGAGCGACAAGACGATTCCATTCCGCCGAGCCCTTCAGCGCGTCATGCAGGGCAGAGGGGCACTTGGATAGCCATTTGGAAAGTGAGTGTTTCGCATCGTGGGCGCTGCCAGCGTTTAATGCGAGCGCCTGAAGGATCGATTCGACGGCCAAGCCGGCCAGATAACTTGCCACTACGTAATCGTGCGGCTTCTCATCGATCATGCGCCGCGCCGCGGCCAACCGTTCAATCGATGCGAGGTACAACACATTCGGTCTGTGCGAAAGATCAAACATGTATCCTGCCAGGCATGCACCGCTACCCATTCACAGGCGAGTCCTAACACCATGGGGAGTAGCGCCTTCATTTCTTCACGATCTCGGCGACGAAGTCGAACAGGGCTTTGGTGGCGGGATCGTCGGGGAGGCCGAGGTCGTCGTTAAGCTTGGAGTGGTTGGTGTCCTTGGCGCCGAAGGAGCGGACGGGGACGCCGGCGTCCTTGAGGACGGCGGCGAGGCGGAAGGCCTGGGCGGAGGTGTCGGGGTGGGCGGCTACGTACAGGATCAGAAAGGGGGGGATAGGGGGCGCCCTGTCCTTGGCGATGTGATAGACGGCGGAGAAGTCGCGGTGTTGGGCGGGATCGTTGCCGAACTTTTCGCGGTGGCCGAACTTTTGGGGCGGCATGCCGTGCACACGCCAGCGCGTCTCGGCGACCTCGATGATGGCGGGGACGTCGTAGGTGTCGCCGTCCACGGGGACGCAGCCTTTGAGGACATCGAAGGAAACACCCTCGTCCTTCAGATAGCGCTCATCGGTGCAGAGGATGGCGGCGAGTTGGGCGCCGGCGGAGTGGCCGCCGACGAGGACGCGCTTGGGGTTGCCGCCGTACTCGGCGATGTGGTCCTCAACCCAGTGGAAGGACTTGGCGACATCGCGGATGAGCGTGCCCATGTCGACGGACGGGAGCAGACGGTAATTTGTGGAGACGAAGACGAAGCCTTTGTCCATGAACGCCTGGGGCTTGGTCTTTATTTCGGCTTTGTCGCCGGCCTGCCATCCGCCGCCGTGAATCCAGAAGACGACGGGGAGGTTTTTGGCGTCGGGGGGTGAGTAGATATCGAGGGTGCGCTTTTCATCGTCCACGCCGGCGTAGGGGATGTTGCGTTTGATGGTTTGGGCGGGGGAAGGAGGGGCGGCGGAGGCGAGAGCGACGAGGGTTAGAAACAGGGGGAGGTGTCTCATGGAGGGGATTGTCGTTGTGGGATGCGGGAAGTTCAATGGGGTGGGGTGCGCAGGATGCCCTCGAAGAGGGGTTCGGCCTCTTCGCGATGGACCACATCACGCCCCGACCGTCTCGAACGCGGGGCGGACCCCGGACTTTACGCCGTCCCAGTCGGGCTTAGGCCGAAGCGGCAAAGATGCTACAATACGGTGATGCCGAAAACTGGCTTGAGCTGGCGCGGAATGCCCGCCATGCGGCGAACGTCCTTCTGACGCAGGAGCGGTTTCGGTCGTGCATGTCGCGAGCATATTATGCGGCTTATTCAAAGGTGACCCACGAACTGGTCTCCACCGCGCAATTGACAATGCCAGCGGAGCGTGAGGGGCCGCATCACACTGGGCGCAGGGGTGCGATTCGCCCGTTGATCGAAACGAGCATGCCGAACATGCAGCAGGACAAGCGGGTGAAGCTGTCGGAGCTGATCGGACGGCTCTACACGCTCAGGATCGACGCCGACTACAAGCCCTCGGTGGAAGCCGAAGATCGCGATGCCCGCGATGCGGTTTCGCTCATGAAGACGATCTTTGAGTCGTTCTAGCCCGAAAGGAAGCCGACGTGCCGGCAACACAACAACAGGTCGATCAGATTATCAAGAAAGTGGAAGCGCGCCTGGCGGCCGAAGAAGCCAGAGGGGTACCCCTCAAGGTAGCGAGTCATAAGCTCGACGACGACTGGCTGTACGTGGTGATCGTGCCCAAGCGGCCGGGCGTGCGTGCGTCCGATCACGCGCGGCTCATGTCGCAGATCGAGCGTGAGCTTCGCGCACAGGGAGACGAGCAGGTGCTGCTGGTGCCCGCGCTGGAGGAGTGACTCGCGCCGGCCGGACGTCGTCAAAGGGCATGGCATTTTTGAGAAGTATTACAACGTCAGATGAGACAGGGCGGGTCGAGCTTTGTTGCGGTTGGACAATTGCGGCTTCCGAGCGAACTGGTCCGCGGTGCGGAGCCCACAGCGGGGCGCTTTCATTTCACCGGCA
>JBBRIN010000581.1:0-3209 GCA_038221115.1 Tepidisphaerales bacterium | reverse complement strand
GTTACGGGCGACGGAAGATTCACCGTATCTGCAAATCGGGGAGGCGAAATATGGGCGGCCAATACTGGATCGGGGCATCCGGTACGATCAGACGACGCTCGAGGAGGCGGCGCGCTACGCGATGATCTCGCTGGACAGCACGATGCGCTCGAATGTGACTGTGGGGCCGCCGATCGATCTGCTGATTTATGAGAAGGACACGCTGGCGGTGACTCGGAAGCGGCGATTTTTGGACCGCGATCCGGATCTGGCGCAGATTCGCCAGCAATGGGAATCGGCGCTGCGGAAGGCGGTGGGGGATTTGCCGCCGATCGATTTGTCAAACGGGAAGGATCGTGAGTCCCCGGTTAGAATGTCGTCATGATCACCAGGGCCGAAGTTATCCGGCGACGCGACGAGATTGCCCGCTTCGCTGCCCGCTACGGAGGGCACGATGTCCGCATCTTTGGGTCGGTGGCGCGAGGTGACGCGACGCAACACTCGGATCTTGACTTGATGGTACGCTTTGACCCGGGGCGGTCTCTGTTCGATCAAGGCGCTCTTCTAATGGACCTGACCCCTCCCTTTCCGGGAGAGCATTTGATATGATCGGCGTGGCGCGAGGATGGGGACGAGGAGATAGGATTACCGTCTCCTCATGTTTGATCAATACCAGGTCAACGGCATCTTCGACGAGATGTTTGAAGCGACGGGGAAGCCGCGCGCGCATTACGCGGCGGTGTTCGAGCGGACGCGGAGCATTTCGCCGGACCTGTTGCAGCGGCGGCGGCGGATGGCGGACGTCGCATTCCGGAACCAGGGGATCACGTTTACCGTTTATGGGGATGCGACGGGGGTGGAGCGGATTTTCCCGTTTGACCTGATGCCGCGGATCATTCCGGCGGCGGAATGGACGACGATCGAGCGGGGGCTGATCCAGCGGATCGCGGCGCTGAACCTGTTTTGCCGGGACATCTATCACGAGCAGCGGATTCTTCAGGAGGGGGTGATTCCGCCGCAGATGATCTACAGCGCGAAGTTTTTTCGGCGCGAGATGATCGGGCTGAACGTGCCGCAGGACATTTACGTGCACATCTGCGGCACGGATCTGGTGCGCGACGGGCGCGGGGAATACCTGGTACTGGAGGACAACTGCCGGACGCCCAGCGGCGTGAGCTACGTGCTGGAAAACCGCGAGGTGCTGAAGCGGGTGTTTGCGAACCTGTTTGGTTCGTACCATGTGAGGGCGATCGAGGATTATCCGTACAACCTGCTGCAGTCGTTGAAGTATGCGGCGCCGGCGACGGGGGAGGAGCCGACGGTGGTGGTGCTGTCGCCGGGCATCTACAACTCGGCGTACTTTGAGCACAGCTTTCTGGCGCGGCAGATGGGCATTGAGCTCGTGGAGGGGCGCGACCTCGTGGTGGACAACAACATCGTCTACATGCGCACCACCGCGGGGCTGCGGCGAGTGGATGTGATCTACCGCAGGATCGACGACGACTTTATAGATCCACTTTGTTTTAGACCGGACAGCGGGCTGGGGGTGCCGGGGCTGATGAACGCATACCGATGCGGCACGGTGGCGATTGCGAATGCGCCAGGAACGGGTGTGGCGGATGACAAGGCGATTTATCCCTATGTGCCGGACATGATCCGCTTTTATCTGAAGCAGGAGCCGATCCTGCATAACGTGCCGACCTATATCTGCTCGCGCGACGATGACCGGCAGTACGTGCTGGAGCATATGCATGAGCTGGTGGTGAAGAGCACGAACGAGGCGGGGGGTTATGGGATGCTGATGGGGCACCAGGCGACGCAGGCGGAGCGCGACGACTTTGGGGAGAAGATCCGGCAGGATCCGCGAAATTTTGTGGCGCAGCCGATCGTGCAATTGAGCCAGCATCCGAGTTGGATCGAAGACCGCTTTGAAGGACGGCGGATCGACCTGCGGCCGTACATTCTGACGGGGGAGCGGACGGTGGTGATGCCCGGCGGGCTCACGCGGGTGGCGCTGCGGGAAGGGAGCCTCGTGGTGAACAGCTCGCAGGGCGGCGGGTCGAAGGACACGTGGGTGTTGGAAGACGCGGAAGATTGAAACGTGCGTTGAGGGCTGAATGAACGATCTATCGCTTGCACCATCTCTCAGTTACGCGTCGAGCTCGTCGGGGCGGCCGATGCTGGCGCGGGTCGCCGAATCGACGTATTGGATGGCGCTGTACGTCGAGCGGGCCGAGCACATCGCACGGATCATTCACGTGAACTCCAACGTGCTGATCGACGTGGGGGATGTGGACCCGGCGCTGGAGCAGAACCTTTGGCGTGGGGTGCTGCGGGCACTGCATCTGGATAAATCGCCGAAGGCAAATCAGATCCTGGAAGACGGCCGCGACGTGGCGCTGAACCTGGGGCAGTTCCTGACGTTTGACCCGGATAATTCGGCGAGCCTGCTGAGCTGCCTGACCCGCGCGCGGGAGAATGCGCGCAGCATTCGGGAAACGATATCGGAAGAGATGTGGGAGGCACTGAACACCCTGTACTGGGGCATCCGCGCGGACGACGCGGCGCGGCGATTTGAAGAGGCGCCGCAGGACATCTTTCAACAGGTGATGCTGGGATCGTTTATGTTCCAGGGTCTGACGAATCAGACGATGCCGCACAGCCAGGGGTGGCTGTTCTCGCAACTGGCGAAGCACATCGAGCGCTGCGACATCACATGCCGGATCATCGAGACTAAATTTGAGATTCTGAGCGCCGCCAAGAGCGAGCTGGATGAGCCGATGTGGAACATTCACTGGATGGCGGTGCTGCGAAGCTGCTGCTCGATCGAGGAATTTCGCCGGCTGCACCCGGGGCATATCGATCCGGCGCGGGTAGCGGGGTTTCTGATCCTGGCACAGCACTTTCCGCGGAGCATCGCGTACAGCGTGCGCTATGCGCACGAGGCGGCGACGGGAATTCGCAACAGCGTCAGTCCGCATGCGATCGGCGCCGCCGAGCGCATTCTTGCGCGGTTGAATGCTCAGTTGGAAAACGCCGACCCGAATGAGTTCGTCGCCGGAAGCGTCAACGCGTACCTGCGAAACATCGTGGCGCAGATTGCCCTGGCGTCGGAGGCTGTTCACAAGGCTTATTTCCTGCACTGACCTGCAACAGCGCGACACGGAACGGAAGGCCCGCATGCTGCTTCGAATCGTCCACGAGACCGATCTGGCGTATAGCGACTTGAT
>JBBRIN010000580.1:0-3210 GCA_038221115.1 Tepidisphaerales bacterium | reverse complement strand
GATGCACACGGGTGGGGGTTGGCCTGGTTCAAGCAGGTCGGAGATACGTGGGAGAAGCACATGATTATGGGCGATCGGTCGGAGGAGGCGAAGTACGGCGTCGCCTTCACGCAGCCGCACGCGCTGGCGCTGGCGGATATCGATGGCGACGGGCTGAAGGACATCATCGTCGGCAAGCGGATGTGGGCGCACGGGCCCAAGGGCGATATCGAGCCGATGGAGAAGCCGGTGGTGTATTGGTTCCAGTTGGTGCGCGGGAAGGACGGCGTAAAATTTGTGCCGCATCTGATCGACGATCATTCGGGCGTGGGCGTGCAGATCTGGGCGGCGGATGTGAATGGGGATGGAAGGGTGGATGTGATGACGGCGAGCAAACTGGGGGTGTTTTTGTTTTTGAATAGGGGAATGCACGATGCGCGTTGACGCGCGGAGCACAATCGGTTTTAGGTGGGCGGGTGCCGATGGCGGGCCATTTCTTCCTTGCGGATGCCCAAGATCAACGGTCGGTTCATTGCGAGTGCCGATACCGTCGCGCGACCATTTGGGGTCAGGGGCACGATCATTTCCGATTCCCAACGGAAATGATCGCCCCAGGTTTGAGTTCGTGGGTTGAATAGCGCCACGGCAGTACCGGATTCGGGATCGATGGCGGACAACTGCGCGGCCTTTCGCAACGAGCAGGAGACGCAGGCGAGAGCCAGATTTTCCAAAATGGTCAGACCGCTGGCGACGCGGGGTTGGACATGGTCGATGTGAAACGTCGCCTCCTGGCCAACTTGCGATAGTTGGCAATATTCGCACCGGTGGTCGGCTCGGAGAAGGACCGCTGCGCGGAGGGCGGCGGTGAGGTCATTCATGCGGACGCCCGTTCTTCGCGCAGGCGCAACAGGGTGAGGAATTCGGCGAGTTGCACCAATCCTTCCGCTTCGTCGCGCTCCTGTGAGGTCAATGGGTGGCCCGCATCCTGTCGGTCCAATAGCGCGTGCAACCGAGCGTCGACAGCCTTGGGCAGGCGCAGGCGGGCGAGATCATCAGGTAGGTCGATTTCGAGCGTGAGGGTCATGGTATTTCCGCTGCTGCTTCGCGACCGATTGTACGATCAACGGCTTCTTTGCTGCAAGATGTGGCGCGACGGAAGATTCTCGCGCCGATGGTTGCTTGCGCGGAGCGATGCGTGTCTCATACGGCTGGAGAACATACAACGGCATGCACGATGTTTCTGGAAGTTCGACGGATTCCAAACGCCCCGCGCAAGCGGGATCGGTGGTGCCGCCGGCGCTGGCAAACTTGTCCCCCGCCATGCGGCAGTACCAGCAGTTCAAGCAGCAGTATCCCACCTACGTGCTGTTCTTTCGGATGGGGGATTTCTACGAGATGTTCTGGGAGGACGCTCGCACGGCGGCGAAGACGCTGGGGGTGGCGCTGACCAGCCGGAACAAGGGATCGCCGGATGAGATTCCGATGGCCGGCGTGCCCTTTCACGCCGTTGAAGGCTACCTGCGGAAGATGATCGCCGCCGGCCACAAGGTCGCGATCTGCGAGCAGATGGAAGATCCTTCCGTCGCCAAGGGTGTGATCAAGCGCGAGGTGACCCGCTTGATGACGCCGGGGACGTTGACCGACGATCCGCTGCTCGATGGCCGAACCGATAATTACCTGGCCGCCGTCGCGTTCAACGTGACCAAGGCGCAAGGCTTTCGCGCCGGGGTGTGCTGGGTCGAATTGTCGACAGGAGCGTGTGTCGCCCTGAGCGGCACCCAAGCCCAGGTTTTGGATGAGTTGGCGCGATTGCGGCCGGCCGAGGTGCTGGTGCCGGAGCACGCGACGGGGCAGGTGCATGAGATTGCGCGGGCGATTGAGGCGGCGGGGATTAAGGCGATTACGCCGCGCCCGGGTTGGCAATTCACCCAGCACCATGCGCGGGAAACGCTCGCCCGCCAGTGGGGCGCGGCGACGGCGGGCGGCTTCGGGTTCACCGATGACGACCCGGCGGTGATGGCGGCGGCGGCCGTGCTCTCCTACCTCGAGGAGACGCAGAAAACCGGCATCGCGCATGTGCGCCCTCTGACACGCCACGTCGTCGATGACTTTCTAAACATCGATCCGGCCTCGTGGCGAAGCTTGGAAATCGATCGGACGGTGAGATCCGGAACAGCCGAGGGGTCGCTGCTCAGCGCCATCGACCGGACGCGCACGCCCATGGGCGGTCGCATGTTGCGGCAATGGCTGCGGTCGCCGTTGCGCGATCGGGAGCATATCGAGGCTCGCCAGGCGGCCATCGCCGCGCTGCTCGCGTCGCCAAACGATTTGAAGTCGGTGGTGGAAGGGTTGGCCGACATCTGCGACGTCGAGCGCATCATCGGCCGCATCGCCGTCGCAAGGGCCAGCCCGCGCGATCTGGCAGGGCTGGGGCGCTGTCTCGATTCGTTGCCGAAGTTACTGGATCGACTGCAGAAGCTGCCCCGGTTTGAGGATGTCGCGCCCGAGTTGCTAAGCCAACGCGGCTTTTGCGACGCGCAATCGGCTTTTCTGAAATCGGCCATCATGCCCGAGCCCGCGCCGCACCTGCGCGAAGGCGGCGTGATCGCCGACGCATTTGATCCGGAACTGGATCGGCTTCGCGGGCTCGGCGCCAACAGCCAGCAGTGGCTGGCGCAGTATCAGGCGGGGCTCGCATCAGAGTCGGGGATTCCCTCATTGAAAGTCGGCTACAACAAGGTGTTTGGCTACTACATCGAGGTCACCGAGACGCACAAGGAGAAGGCGCCGGCGACCTGGATTCGCAAGCAGACCGTGAAGAACGCCGAGCGGTACATCACGCCGGAGCTGAAGGAGTTTGAGAATGACGCGCTGGGCGCGCGCGACAAGGGGATCGCGCTGGAGCAGACGTTGTTCGAAAATGTCCGGCAGGCGCTCTTGCCGCATGTCAGCGCCTTTCAGGAGCTGGCGATTGGCCTGGGACGGCTCGACGTGTTGACTTCTCTGGCGCTCTTGGCCCAGGAGCGGCGCTATTGCCGGCCGGTGGTCACGGAGGATCGGGTGCTGGAGATCGTGGATGGGCGGCACCCCGTTCTCGAGCAGCAGCTCGGCTCCGAGTTTGTCGCCAACGATGTCAAGTTCGGCCCGGACGATACGCTGCAACTCATCACCGGCCCGAACATGGCCGGCAAATCCACCTTCATCCGGCAAGTGGCGCTGATCACCCTCATG
>JBBRIN010000579.1:0-3211 GCA_038221115.1 Tepidisphaerales bacterium | reverse complement strand
CGTTCACGAATCAATTCTCTGGCCCGAGGCCAAGATCGGCCGCGGCGCCCTTGTCGAGCAGGCCGTCGTCGCAAGCAAGGCGTTTGTTTCGCCGGGCGTTGAAGTCCGCGGCTCCATCGTGCTCGATACCGCCCTCAGCAGCGCTGAACGCCAAAGCCTCAGTAGCAGCACGGACCTTTCCCCGGCCGAGCTAAATGGCGATAAATGGTGGAAGCGCTGGTGGAAAGGAATCCGCCCAGCCAAACAAACCGCAAGCACTCCATAATCGCGAAGCGTTCGGCAAGTCCTGCCGACCAGCCGGCTGCGCGTTCCCGTTGAATCGACGGGTGATGCGCCGCATCGGCGGCAGGGCTCGAACTGCAATCCGCCGCTTCCCGAAAGATTGAGTCCATTATGAGCGATCGTCCCATTCAGCGTTACACGGGCAACGTGCCGACGTCGGCGGGTGGCCAAGGGCAACCGGCCGGCGCCGTCATGACGCACGCCGGGCCGGCCGTCATCCAGGTGATCGACATGCCCGCCGGGCTTGGGCCCACGCTGCCCTACGGCGCACCGGGCGCTAAAGCGCGCAAAGTCGGGGGCATCAACGTCGTTGGCGCCGTCATGCGCCGCTGGTGGCTTGTGCTGATCGTCTTTGCCGTCGTCGGCGGCGGCGCCTTCTTCGCCGGCGCCAACATGGTCAAGCCCCAGTATGAAGGACGCGCCAAGGTCAGCTATATCGACAACAACGTCACTGGCCCCATGGGGGGCATCGGCTCCAACACCGTCCACCGCGCCATTTTGCTCATGAACTCGCGCGACATCCCGCTCCTTGCGGCGCGCGACGAGAAGATGCGCGCTCTGTTCCCCAAGGAAATCGGCACCAAGAACATCGATGACCCGGCCGACCAGGCGGCCCTGCTGAAGGAAATGCGCGACTGGGTCGACACCGAAGAGGCCACGCGCGGCATCTCCGTCGTTGATATCTTCACGTTGCAGCCCAGCCCCGAAAAGGCCGCCGCCGTCGCCAATGCGTACGCCACGGCGCTGCGCGACTATTGCGACGCCGCCGTCAAGGAAAGCTCCGTCGCCGGCTACAAAACGCTCAAGGAGCAGTACGAGGACGGCAAGGTCATGCTCAGCGCCATCTACAAGGAGCGCATGGAGCTGAAGGGCAAATACAACTTCGATGCGATGGAGCAGAAGTTGCAGGGAACGCTCAAGCAGGTTCAGTCGCTGAGCGAGGAAACCGCCAAGACGCGCATCGAGCTGGCCGCCGCCGAAGCGCGCTTCAAGAGCCTCCAGAACGACAACAAGCGCTCGCCCGGCCAGGAGCTCGAGCGACTCAAGATCATCGACGAGGAGAAGGTCAAGGACTTCCAGCTCAAGATGTACATCGAGGAACTGGCGATTCGCAGCGGCGAGCTGTCGAAGCTCCAGGCTGAGGGCGGTAAGACCGAAGCCCACCCAGCCGTCGGCATCGCGCGCGAGGCCATCGCGGGTGCTCAGCGGAAGATCGCCCAGCGCGAAGCGGAGATTTCGTCGATCATCGAAGCCAAGATTGCCGAGGCCTTTCGGCTTAAGGGCCTGGACACGATCGACCAGGCCCATTCCGCGCTGGACCTGAAGACTCAGCAGTTGGCCACCTTCGAGAAGGCCATGGCGGGCTTCGAAGCTGAAACCCGCAAGCTCAGCGTCATCAAGACGCAGCTCGACGAGCTGGAGCGACAGGCCCAGGAAACGGCCAAGCAGAACGATCTCACCCACGAGCAGCTTCTCCAGGCCGAGGCGATGGCGATGAAGAATCCCACCGCCATCTTCAAGGTCGAGCAGGCCGCCGCCGTGTTGCTCAAGGAAGACAAGCGCATCAAGGTCCAGGCCGGCGGCCTGGTCGGTGGCTTGTTCCTCGGCATCATGCTCGCGTTGCTCGTCGACAAGTTCGACAAGCGCCTGCGCGACCCGCGCGACATCGAACCCCTGTTCGGCGCCACGCTGCTCGGCACCATCCCCAAGATTCAGGAGCTAAAGCGTGCCAAGGGCGAGCAGGCTCGCAACCTTATCGCCGAAGAGTTCCGCATCATCCGCACCCAGGTATTGTTTGGGCACCCGGGCCTCAATCACAAGCTCATCGCCGTCACCAGCCCGAGTCCTGGGGATGGTAAAACCTCGCTGGCGGTCAATCTTGCCATCTCCATCGCCAAGGCCGGCCGCCGTGTGTTGCTGATCGATGGCGACTTGCGAAAGCCGGACGTGCACCGCGTCTTCAACATTCCCGATTCGCCCGGCTTTGCGGAGCTGATTCAGGGCAGTCACGAGCCTGGCACCGTCATCAAAAAGAGCGAAATCGAGGGCTTGGAGATTCTGCCGGCCGGCACGCCGATCAGCCGGCCCAGCGAGTTGCTGAGCCGCCCGGAAATGGCGCGCCTGCTCGCCGCGCTGAGCGATCACTACGACCACATCGTGCTCGACACCGCGCCGCTGCTCCCGGTTTCCGACACCCATGTGCTTGCGGGCATGATGGACGGCGTGATCGTGAGCTTCAACGCCGAGGTCGACCGCGACATCGTGGCCCTCGCCCAGGACATCCTCCGGCGCAGCAGGGCCAACATCATCGGCACCGTCATGAATCAAGTGAAGTACCGCCAGAGCGGCAGTTATCAGCGCGGCAAAACCGCCTACGACAGCTATTACAACAGCCCTCGCGGCGCGCCCAAAACCGACAAGCTCGCGACGGTCGGAAAATAGCCTCGCACCCCCTCGCGCGCGTGAGAGGTTCTTTCGGTTCTACAAACAGCTTCCAACGTCCGATATATCTTTCGTGAGTACGACCGACACCATCCCGATCGAACCGGTGCGAATGCCCGCACCTACGCCCGCCCCCCAGCGGGCCCCGGTGCGTAGCCTCCACCAGGCGATCGTCGTCGTCGAGCGCCGGATGGCCCGTGAAGGGGACCCCAAGATCGAGCATCAGGTGCCCGGCTGGCAGTGGGTCCTGGGCAATGCCCGCGTCGGCGAGCTATTTGATCAGCTCTTCGCTGAAGCCCAGCTCACGTGGTCGTCACTCGTGGTTCCGGAAGAAGCCACCGCCACCTTCTCATCGCTCAGCCTCCATACTTCGTCGCAGCAGCAGCTTGTTTCGTACGACGGCAACCTCGCCATCCGCTCCACGGCCCTGGTGAAGAAGCCCGATGAGGGCGATCCGCTCTACCTGATCTTCAACGGCGACCGCTTC
>JBBRIN010000578.1:0-3212 GCA_038221115.1 Tepidisphaerales bacterium | reverse complement strand
GCGGCCGCGGCGAGGTACTTGTCGTCGATGTCGCACAGCGCGGCGATGTTGACGTTGCCGCAGGCGAAGGTGTCGGCCAGGTCGGCGGCGGCGCGGTTGTTGGTGCCGACAAAGGCGACGTTGAGCTTCTCGTTGGGGGAGACCGACTTGGGCGTCGCCGTGACATCGGCCCAGGCGCCGCGGCCGGCGACCCAGAAGCCGCCCCCCCCGATAGTGGCGGCGGCGACGGCGGCGGTTTTCATCAGTTGACGGCGGGTGGTCTGCTTTGACATGGAGCGTGCCTTTCTAACGGTGATAGCCGGCGGCGGCGCGAACGTTTGGTTGCCTTGCCGCGCCGGGGCGTTGGTGGTCTTCTGGGCGATTCAATCCGCTGCTGGCAAAGACCGAGGCGAAACCGCCGCTGGTGAACTTCTCAATCGCATTGCCGGCGGTCACTGTCACGTAGAGAATGTCCGCGCGGACCGGCGCGGCGGCGCAGAGTACGGCGAACAGCGCCAGCGCGAAGCTCGTGCAAGCGCGAGATGAATTGAATCGCATGTCTTCTCCGTCTGCTGGACTCCGCAGTCCCCCGATCGCGCCCGGAAACGTCTCCCTACGGAGCAGATGTAGCGTCATCCTAGCAGAGAAAACGGGTAGTCAGCGCGCAGGAGAAAGGATTCTAAATCAATCGTTCGCTGGACCTCCCGAAACTCCCCATGCACCATTTTGCACCCTTCAGCAACGCCGTCTCGAAAACGGCGCGCATAACCTACTGCGTATTAAAGAGATACAAGCGAAGCAATATTAAGATAAAAAACCATCAAAAAATGATGCATTATGGTGCAAAATGGTGCATCGCCCAATCCACCCCTAAACCCTCGCCTCACTTCGTCATCTTCCGATACTTAATCCGATGCGGCTGGTCCGCATCCGTGCCCATTCGCTTGTGGCGGTCTTCCTCATATGCCTGGTAGTTCCCCTCGTACCACACGACCTGGGAATCGCCTTCGAAGGCGAGGATATGGGTTGCGACGCGGTCGAGGAACCAGCGGTCGTGGCTGATGACGACGGCGCAGCCGGCGAAGTTGTCGAGCGCCTCTTCCATCGCGCGGATCGTGTTAACGTCCAGGTCGTTGGTCGGCTCATCGAGCAGGATGACGTTGGCGCCGCTCTTGAGCATGCGGGCCAGGTGCAGGCGGTTGCGCTGGCCGCCGGAGAGCGTGCCGACTTTTTGCTGCTGGTCGGTGCCGGTGAAGCCGAAGCGGGAGATGTAGGCGCGGGTGTTGATGAACTGGCCGCCGACTTTGAACGTGTCTTCGCCGTCGGCGATGGTTTCCCAGACGGCCAGGTTGTCCTGGAGCGAATCGCGGGACTGCTCGACATACGTGAGCTTCACCGAGTCGCCGACCTTCAGCACGCCGGCGTCGGTTTTTTCCTGCCCGATGATCATGCGGAAGAGGGTGGTTTTGCCGGCGCCGTTGGGTCCGATGATGCCGACGATGCCGCCGGGGGGGAGATCGAACTCAACATCGGTGAATAGCAGGCGGTCGCCGAAGGATTTGCCGATTTTCTCGGCCTTGATGACGAGGGTGCCGAGGCGCGGGCCGGGGGGGATGACGATCTCGATCTCCTGCTCCTTGCCTTTGATGTCCTGGTTGAGCAGCGCCTCGTAGCGCTGCACGCGGGCCTTGCTCTTGGCCTGGCGCGCGCGCGGGGAGGCGCGGACCCATTCGAGCTCGCGGGCGAGGGTCTTCTGGCGGGCGGATTCGGTTTTTTCTTCGATCGCCAGGCGTGCCCCTTTCTGCTCGAGCCAGGCCGAGTAGTTGCCCTTCCAGGGGATGCCGGCGCCGCGGTCGAGCTCGAGGATCCAGCCGGCGACGTTGTCGAGGAAGTAGCGGTCGTGGGTGACGGCGATGATGGTGCCTTCGTAGCGCTTCAGGTGCTGCTCGAGCCAGGCGACGGATTCGGCGTCTAAATGGTTCGTGGGCTCGTCAAGCAAGAGAATGTCGGGCTTCTGCAGGAGGAGGCGGCAGAGGGCGACGCGGCGTTTTTCGCCGCCGGAGAGGATTTTTACTGGCGTCTCAGGGGGCGGGCAGCGGAGCGCGTCCATCGCCATCTCCAGTTGCTGATCGAGGTCCCACGCGCCCAGGCGATCGATCTGCTCCTGGAGATTGCCCTGCTTTTCCAGCAGCTTGTTCATCTGGGCATCGTCCATTGGATGGGCAAACTTTTCGCTGATGGCATTGAACTGGTGGAGGATGTCAACGGTGCCCTGGACTCCCTGCTCCACGATCTCGCGAACGGTTTTCGTTTCGTCGAGCTTGGGCTCCTGTTCGAGGTAGCCGACGGTGTAGCCGGGGGATTTGGAGATCTGCCCGTCGAACTTGGTATCGACGCCGGCGAGGATGCGGAGGAGCGAGCTTTTGCCTGAGCCGTTGAGGCCGAGGACGCCGATCTTGGCGCCGTAGAAGTAGGAGAGGTAGATGTCCTTGAGGACGACTTTTTTCTCGTGCGTCTTGCTGACGCCGATCATGGAGTAAATGATCTTTTCAGAGTCGGTGGCCATGGAGCGGGTTCCTGCGGTGATGGTCGTTGAAGAGGAAGCGTTATCCGAAGATGGATCGGATGGCGTGGCGTGCGCGCCAGATGCCGCAGGCGATGATAGCCAAGAGCAGCGCGATGGCTACCCGGCGGAGGCGGCGCGGGAGAAGGAAGCGAGAAACCTGGTGGCGAATCTCCGGGCGGAGGGCGTCGATGTTGGGGGCAAGCTGCTGGTAGGCGGCGGAGTATTCGATGAGCAATGCGTCGGCGTTGTCGCCGAGGAGGTGGCGCAGATGGAGGGTGGCGACGCGGAGGTGATTGGCGGCGGCTTCGGCGGAGCAATCCATCGCTACGGCGAGGTAGCGGGGGTTGAGGTGCTCGCCGTGGGTGAGGACAATGGCTTCGCGCTGCTGTGCGGGCAGGGCGCGAATGACGCCGAGCAGGGCGAGGAAGGGTGGATCGGTTCGAGCGGATGCGGCGATGAGAGGGTCTGGAGTGGGCGCCGGCGCAGGGGGATCCGCGGGCGCGGCGTTTGATCGGCGGGTTTCCAGGACCGTATAGTGGTAAAACCAGCGGTCGGCCTCGGCATCATCGCGCCAGCGCGGCAGTATGCGGATGGCGCGGCGAAGAACGGTGCTGGTCGTGCTGGCTGCGATGGCCGCGTCCGGGCATAGGGCCTGGCAGATCCGGTG
>JBBRIN010000577.1:0-3217 GCA_038221115.1 Tepidisphaerales bacterium | reverse complement strand
GGCCAGGGCCGCCTGAGAAGCCGGCGCAAGAGCCCATAGGCAAACAGCGTCGAAATCGCGTGAAAAAACAGGCTGGCCCCGTGGAATACGTGCGGGTCGAGGTGCGCCTCGTTCTCATCGGCCGTGGGCACGTAAGTGGCGGCGGCCAGCGCCGCCCATACCATCTGCGTCACGGGCACATAGAGCGACAAATGCCGGTTGGCCCAATACCAGAGCACGCCGTCGGACGTGAGGCGGGGCGGATTCATTCGCTCGTTGAGCACGAGCGTGGAGGTGTCGTCGACGGAAGTGAAGGAGTGCGTGACGACAGAGCCCATCGACAGCACAACCGCCGCGACCAGTAGCCAAGGGATCCAGCGCTCAGCGGTCTCCCTGGGCGTCGCGGCAGGTTCAAGGCGGCGTGGTTGTGCCGGGGCTTTGGGCATGTCAGTTGTCGCTGCGCGCGCCGATGACGGCAGCCATCCGCCCGGTGAGGCCATGGTCGCGGCGGTGGGAGAAAAATTCCTCGCGATTTTCGTATGTACACAAATCTGTCGTATCGATGCGATGAATCTGCAGACCAGCGTCACAGAGTTGCCGCCGCACTGCTTCGCGTAGGTCGATGAAGCCTTTATCGCCCTCGGGACGCACCAGTGCGTCGTCGCCGCTGAATTTCTCGCGAAAAACAGAAACAACTTCGGGGCCAACTTCAAAGTGATCCAGGCCGATGCAGGGGCCGATGGCGGCGATGAGCCGATCGGCCGGCGTGCGTGAAAGCTCGCTCACGCGCGCGACTGCGGCGGGGACGACGCCGGCGATGACGCCCCGCCAGCCGGCGTGAACCGCGCCCACCGCGCGGCCATCGCATGTGGCCAGGAGGATCGGCACGCAGTCGGCGTACTTCACCGACACCACCCGCGCCGGATCTGTCGTCACCAGTGCGTCCGCCTTCACCCCGCTCTCGAAAGATTCGCCCGGCGCAATCGAACAGACGTCGCCGCCGTGTACCTGGTGAACCCAGCAGCGGTCGCGGTGCTCGCAGCCAATTGCAGCGCGCAGCCGGCGGTAGTTCTCGCGGATGTTGGACAGCGGGTCCTGCGCGTCCGCCCCCCCTACCGTGCCGAGGTTGAGCGAGTCGAACGGGGCTGAGCTGACCCCGCCCAACCGCGTGCTGAACGCATGCGGCACACCGGCCGCGTCCAGCAGCGGCGAAACGTACATCATCAATCCTGATTCGCTTCGGCACACGGACAACATGCGTGAAATGTAACGAAAGGCGGTTGCGAAGGCACGGCGGCGCACGTCTCCTCAGTCAAGCCGGATGTAACGCTCGAATGTGTTGGGCGGCAAGATCGAAGGGGCGCGTGACAGAATCGGCGGCATTTCGCTGGCAGCCCATGCCACCTGAATCCGCCGATCGTGTCACGCACCCAGATTGAAGAGAGCCGCCATGCCGAGGTACTCCCTTTCCATATTTTCTGATAATCTCGCCGCGCCAGGAGCCGCCATGCCCCATACGCCTCGCAAGATCGCCGTCTTCCCCGGTCAGTTCGATCCGATCACGAATGGCCACCTCGACGTGATCCGGCGGGGCGTGGTGCTCTTTGACGAACTGATCGTCGCCGTCGGGATCAACCCCGAGAAGCGCGAAATGTTCAGCCTCGACGAGCGGCTGGTGATGATCCGCGAGCTGCTGTCGGACGTGCCGCACATCCGGGTCGAGAAGTACTCGGGCCTGACCGTCGATTTTGTGCGACACATGAAGGCGACCGCCATCCTGCGCGGCATCCGGGACGTCTCGGATCTGAGGTACGAGTTTCAACTGGCGATGGCGAATCGCGCAGTGGGCGGGATCGAAACGGTATTCATCATGACCGGAGACCAGCACGCGCTCACAAGCAGCAGCTTGATCCGCCAGATCTTTGCCCTGGGCGGCGAGCTCCGGCAGTTGCAGGGATTGCTGCCGGATTTGGTGATCAAACGGCTGCGACAAAAAAAGAAGGAGCTGGGTGCCGCCGGGCTCATGCAACCGGACGCGCCAGCGAATTAAGCTTAGCATCCATATACATTTACGGCATAAATAAGCCGCCGCCAAACGCATGACGCTCTTGGCAAACAGCGCCGACTTTGCCTGTTATGCCGTTTTTGATTGACGGGATGTTTAAGTTCCGGCTACACTGACCCCCGTTCGGCGTTGACGCCAACTTCCCCTTAGGAAACATACATCGGCGGTGTTCGCCGGTGATTTTCAAACCCTGTCGCAGAGGATACCCGTTTGGTGGCGCGATCCGCGTTAACTCGCACGCCTGAGCGAGTGAGTGCAATCGTCATCATTATCTTTCGATCCGATTCTCGTGATCGAGTCCCACGGTGGGTATTTCGAGCGACGACCCAGAAAGGAGCTTCTTTATGAAGCTACAGAATCGTAAGCAATCGAAGGGCTTTACGCTCGTCGAGTTGCTCGTCGTCATCGGGATCATCGCGTTGTTGATCTCGATTTTGCTCCCGTCGTTGTCGCGTGCCCGCGAAACCGCCAATCGCGTGAAGTGTGCCAGCAACCTGCGCCAGATCGGCCAGGCCATGATGCTGTACGCCAACGAGAACAATGGCAGCTATCCCCGCACGTTCTACAACACGAACGGCACGCTCCTGGCCTCTACTGCGGAGACCACGGGCAATAATAAGTCGCAGCCGTTCATGCAGACCGGGGCCAGCCCGGTCGGCAACAACAACGTTGCGGCCGCCATTTACCTGCTCCTGCGGACGCAGGATTTGACGGCGGCGGTCTTCAACTGCCCCAGCAGCAACTCTGAGCCGGACAGCTACCAGAAGGGCACCCCCAAGGGCAGCGTCCAGGGCCAGAGCAACTTCTCTACCCTCGGCGGTACGAACTGTGCGTACAGCTTCCAGGATATGTATCCGGGCACCAACGCCGTAAACGACGGCTTCCGTTGGACCAACACGCTCAAGGCTGATTACGCCATCGGCGCCGACATTAACCCGGGCGTCAACACGACCGTCGGATCCGACCCCAAGAAGGTTCACACGACGTCGTCATCGAAGGATCAGCAGGCTGGCAATAGCTCGAATCACCAGCGCCAGGGCCAGAACGTCCTGTACGGTGATCTGCACGTCGAGTTTGCCCAGACTGCGTTCGCCGGGTTCAATCAGGACAACATTTACGGACCCTCGATTGGTAAGATTGGGGCAGCCCCAAATATCGTTTGGAAGCCTGAGG
>JBBRIN010000576.1:0-3236 GCA_038221115.1 Tepidisphaerales bacterium | reverse complement strand
CCGGCGACATCGTGAGCGGATTCCTTGTGAAGCAGACCACCGGTCAGGTCATTCTTAAGACCGCCGACCTCAAGGAAATTCACATCCCCGCGACCACCATCGACAAGCTCACGGCCGAGAAAATCTCCTCCATGCCCGACGGCCTGCTCGCGGACCTCGAACCCCAACAGGCTGCCGATCTCCTGGAGTATCTGGCAACCCTGAAGTAGAGAAAGCGCCCAGATGTCCCTCAGTTCCCTTCCCCTGAGCTATTGCACGAACGTCCACCCCGGTCGCTCCGTAGCCGAAGTGGAGTGGGGCTTGGATGGGTACACCCTCCCCGTCCGCCGCGCCGTCGCCCAACCGCTCGCCGCCGGCCTCTGGCTTGCCAAGCCCGTCGTCGATGAGTTGCTCGCCACCCCCGACGCGCTGCCCGCCTTCGCCGCCGCCCTGGAGCGCCGCGGCCTCACCTGTCACACACTCAACGCATTCCCCTTCGGTGATTTTCACAGCGCGCGCGTGAAGGAAAACGTCTA
Source organism: Tepidisphaerales bacterium (assembly GCA_038221115.1). Taxonomy (GTDB): domain Bacteria; phylum Planctomycetota; class Phycisphaerae; order Tepidisphaerales; family Tepidisphaeraceae; genus JANXVV01. The sequence goes on along the minus strand of JBBRIN010000576.1, from coordinate 2,721 downwards.
TCTGCCCGACTGGACCGATCCACGCCGGCTCGAATACACCATCAAGTGCGCGACCGTGCTCTCCCATCTGCTTCCGGCCGCCGCCGACGGCAGCATCTCCACGCTTCCGCTGGGCTTCAAGGCATTTCTGCACGCCCCCGCCTTCACCGACGTTTGCATCGCCCGGCTGATCGAATGCGCGCGCGCCCTCGCTCGCATCCACGATTCAACCGGCAAGACCATCCGCCTCGCCATCGAGCCCGAGCCGCTGTGCCTCTTGGAGACCACCGCCGAGGCAGTTTCGTTCTTCGAGCGCCTCTGGCAAACCGCCGAGCGCGAGCGCGCCAGCCGCGTCGTCCGCGAGCATCTCGGCGTCTGTTACGACGTCTGCCATCAAGCCGTCGAATTCGAAGACGCCGCGATCGCCGTCCGCGCGCTTACCTCCGCCGGCGTCCGCATCAACAAGGTCCACATCAGCTGCGCCCTCGAGCTGGATCATCCGGCGGACAATCCAGAAGGCCGTGCCGCCCTGCGCCGTTACGCCGAGCCCCGATATCTCCACCAGGTTATCGCCCGCACCCCCGACGGCCGCCTCTTCCGCGCCACCGACCTTAGCCCATCGCTCCTCGATTCCCCCCCTTCAGAATGGCGCGATGCCATCACCTGGCGCATTCACTTCCATGTCCCCGTCGATGCCGAACATCTCGGCCCTCTCAAAACCACCCGATCCGACCTCAAGCACGCCCTCGCCGCCGTGGCCGCGCTCGATTATGCGCCACACCTCGAGGTCGAAACGTACACCTGGGAGGTGCTTCCCAACGGCGCCGCCGACTCCGACCTCGTCACCGGGCTTACCCGCGAAATGACCGCGACCGCGGCGCTGCTCGCCGAGTTGCGCCGCTAACGGCCCACCACCAATCCGCCCGATAACACTGATCATCGTTGTGTTCACCGCGGATTGTTTTCAATCCAAACGGCGTCTCTGCTAACATTGTGCAAGCACCGCTGGGGGGGACCATCAAAAGGCCGGTCATTCATGCATCAGCCAACACCTTTCTTCACGCCGGAGCGACTCGAACCGCGCCGCCTCCTCAACCACGCCGTCGCCGCGACGCCTATTCTCATTGAAGGCGTTCAGCCCGTCGCCTTCGACCAACCACAGATCCACGCCATCTTCCGCCGCGGCGCATCCGGCGCGCCACTTAGCGCCAACGATGGCCTTGGCGGTACCAGCTTCAATGTTCAGGCCTTCCTCGACACGGGTACCAGTGGCATGCTCCTTAGCCAGGAAACCGCCACCGGCCTTGGCATCAACTCCCAAACTTCCCGAGGCCGCCCTATCACCTTCTCCGACGTCGGCGTCGCCGGAAACGAAAACTTCGACGTCTCCGAATCCCTCTACACCGCCCTCGCCCCCTTCACACCATCCGCTGACGTCGACAACGAAGCCACCTACAACCAGGTCTACTCGCAAAAATTTGGCCCCCTCCGCACCGAGATCGCTCGCACCGCCGCCGATGATCTCATCGGCCCTCTGGACATCATCGGTATGCCCGCCCTCGCCGGCAAAGTCATGGTGATCGATCCGACGCCTGCCAACACCGGGCTCGATAACATTCGCACCTACATCTACAACGCCGGCGCGGCATTCAACAAAAACGCCCAGAATTCCAACCCCGGCATCCCTGCCGTCGGCCTCCACGTGAAGCTGAGCTACGGCTCCTTCGCCCGCTTCACCAGTATCTCGCCCTCCGGCGCCCCCGGCCCCACGCTCGCGTCCAACCCCTTCATCGGCCCCAACCCAGTCAACAAGCTGTTGGCCAAGCCTCCCGTCGACACGACTCCTCCGGTAACGATGACCGAAGGCAAAAGCGTCAGCACCGGCAGCTTCCTCTTTGACACCGGCGCGGCCGCCTCGTTCATCTCAACCGCACAAGCCAACAACCTCGGCGTCCATTACCGCAAGGGCACCTACAACACCGACAACCCCGTCCTCTTCGACGCCGCCGGCAAGCGCGTTCCCAACCAATTCGTCATTCCGCTTGGCGGTATCGGTGGCCAGATCAATGCCGCCGGATTCTTCGTCGATTCCCTCTCGCTCCCCACCACCGAAGGCACCCCCGTCAAATTCACGCATGCCCCGGTCCTGGTTGCCGATGTCACCGTTCGCGACCCGCTCACCAAGCAAAGCCTCACCCTCGACGGCGACTTCGGCATGAATTACCTCGTCGCCAGCGCCGATATTTCCGGCCTCGCCGGAGGCGGCGGCATCGGCGGACTCGGTGATTCCCGCGCCGGCGCCTTCCGATGGGTCACCTTCGACCAGAAAAACGGCGTCCTCGGTCTCCAGCTACTACCCGCGTGGGCCGGCGGTTCGATCGCTGCTCCGGCACTCGGCCCCCGCTCCGCGTCTTTCGGTTCGGCACCCGGCGCGGCGATCGGCCTATCCAAATGGCTCCGCACATCCGACACGATCCTTTAGCTCTTGCCGGCGGCTGATTTCGGCAGTCACTGACGGTCGCTCGTTGTCGGGCTTGTCTTCCGCGATGCGATGCGCTGCGCCTGTCCCAACTCGCGCGCCCATCGAAATCCGCCTGCCGCCTCCGCTGTGGGCCACAGGTCTTCCGGCTCGAGGCCGTCGCTGACAAGCACGACTCCCGGATACTTGCGCAGCGCCGCGATCAATTCCCGCGACGGCGGCTGATCCATGATCACCAGCGGTCCAGGCAACGGCCAATCGTA
>JBBRIN010000575.1:0-3252 GCA_038221115.1 Tepidisphaerales bacterium | reverse complement strand
GCCGCCCTACCACGTCGTTCACGGCCCACTCCTGATTGGAGAGGGCTTCGAGGACGCGGCGCCGCTTGGGTTCGGCGACGGCGTTGAAGGGGTCGAGGGTGGTCGCTGCACGGGGCATGATGGAAGTATATTCCCATATGGGAATATTTCAAGCGGAAAATCATCGGGGACTCGATTATATTTTTAAGTCGCGCTGGAAGTTGAAGTAATGCGCGCCCTATCTGGAACGAGGCGACGATCCACGAAGATGTAGCAACGAGGGCTCGACGCGCTGTCCCCAGGTTTGATCCGCCGCGACGCCGATGACGCGCAGGCGCACCGCATCCCCTGGTTGGACGGAGTCGTCTTCGAAACAGACGTCGAAGTACCGCTCGCATCGGCCGTGGTGGAGGGTGGCATCCGGCGGCTGGTCGGTGCCGGGGGTCTCGACGAGGATTTCGACGACCTGATTCAAGAATCCCTCCCTGAAATGAAGGCTATGGCCGGCGGCGCGGTCGCGAAGGGCGGCGAGGCGTTGCTGAGAAACCGGCGCGGGGATGAAGTCGTGTGTCCATCGGGAAGCGGCGGTGCCGGGACGGGGGGAGAAGGGGAAGGCGTGAATATGAATGAAGGCCGCATATTCGACGACGGAAAGCGTGTCGGCAAAGTCGGCGTCGGATTCGCCGGGGAAACCGGTAATGATGTCGGTGGTCAGCGCGGGTCGGTCAAACGCGTCATGGACGCGATCGACCATGCGAAAAAAGTCGTCGCGCGTGTATTGGCGATTCATCCGTCGGAGCAGTCGATCGGAGCCGCTCTGCAAGGGGAGGTGAAAGTGCGGCGCGATCTGAGAATGGCCGCGCAGCACGGCGATCAGGTCCGCCGACAGATCGCCCGGCTCGAGGCTCGACAGGCGCAGGCGCTTGAGACCGCGAACGCGCGTACAGAGGGCTTCGATCAACTTCGCGATCGGTTTGATCGCACCGGCGGGCTGGCGTCGCCGCAGTGCGGTGGGCTGGTCAAATGCGCCGAGAAAAATTCCGGTCAGCACAATCTCGGCGTGGCCGGCGTCGATCAATGCCTGCGCCTCGCGGACGGCGTCGTCAACCGGCTTGCTCCACAGCGTTGGCCGCAATTGGGGGATGATGCAGTAGGTGCAATGGGCGTCGCAACCATCCTGGATTTTGAGGAAAGCGCGCTGGTGCGTGGTCTGACGCGAATTGAGGAGGGGCAGGGTGATCGTGCCGGATTTCACACGGTCGGACTCGCGGGTTTCTCGTGGAATTCCGTCGAGTTTTCCGTTGACGTTATCGTGCGGAATTGCTTTAGTGGTGTTGGCTAGTCGAGCCCCCGCCGATTCAAGACGGTCGAGCAACCGATGAAGCTCGGCCCCGACGTTGTCTCCATGACCCAGGACTGCATCGACGCCCGGTAAGGCCATTGCCGCTTTGCGGTCGCTTGTCGCCCAACAGCCGGTGACGACGAGGTGTGGGCGTGCTTGATCGGCGGCAACGTTGTCGCCGGCGGGCGCGGCGTGGTTGTGTAGAACCGGCAGCGCCACTCGTCCGGCTCGGCGCGAGATCTGGCGGCTCTTTGCAGCAGCTTCGACGGTCACGCTGCAGGTGTTCACGATCCGCAGTTCGCCGCCCCGCTCGACCTGGCGCCAGCCGCGGCCGCGGAGCAGCGTCGCGATCTGGTCGCTTTCATACCGGTTGACTTTGCAGCCGAGCGTGTGAATGGAAAAGGTTGGCATGGACTGGATCAGTGGAACAGTTAGAGGCCGAACTTTTGGATCGTACGCGCCGTCTGATAAAATGAAAGTGGTGGTTCGGACGTATCGCAGGCAATCGTTATACTGGTATGCTTAAGCCGCTTGCGATGTTGAACTCCGTCACGATTGACGTTACACCATAGTGCTCGCACCCGGGCGTGTCGCCACCCTCTTTGGCGACTGCCCCCGAACAGACATTTGCCGCCCGCGGCGACTGGATCGACGTCGCTGGCCGGCGGACAACGAGACGAGGAGTCCATATGGCTGGAAGCCGTTCTGCCTGGGGTATCGACATTGGTAACCGCGCTCTAAAAGCCGTGAGGCTGGTCCGGGACAACGGCCGCCTGCGAGTCGATGATGTGGAAGTGATCGAACACGAGCAGATCCTCTCTTCCGCCGGCGACAACAAAGAGAATCTGGTTCAGACGGCGCTGGCGAATTTCGTGCAGCGCCACGGCACCAAGGGGAGCGTGGTGGGCATCAGCACGAGCGGGCAATCGAGTTTTGCGCGATTCATCAAACTGCCACCGGTCGAGCCGAAGAAGATCCCCGAGATCGTCAAGTTCGAGGCGATCCAGCAGATCCCCTTCCCGCTTGAAGACGTGGAGTGGAGCTACCAGCTTTTCCAGGACCCCGAATCGCCGGACGTGGAGGTCGGCATTTTTGCCATGCGCAAGGAGCTGGTGAATGCGCGGATCAAGCAGTTCACCGACCTCGAGATGAACGTGCAGGTCGTGCAGATGAGCCCATTGGCCGTGCACAACGCGATGTACTACGACCAGCACCTGGCCGATGGGACGACGATGATCGTGGACTGCGGCGCGGAGAACACGGACCTGATCATCGCCGACGGCGAGACCGTGTGGCTTCGCACGATCTCGATCGGCGGGAATAACTTCACCGAGGCGCTGACCAAGAGCTTCAAGCTGAACTTCCCCAAGGCGGAAGAGCTCAAGCGCAACGCCGCCACGAGCAAATACCAGCGGCAGATTTTCCAGGCGATGCGGCCGGTGTTCGCGGACTTTGTCTCTGAGATTCAACGGTCGATCGGCTTTTACGGCACGGTCCATCGCGACGCGCGCATCAAGCGCATCATCGCACTGGGCAGCACGTTTCGCCTTCCCACCCTTCAGAAATACCTTCAGCAAAACCTGCAAGTGGAGGTCGCGCGACTCGATGGCTTCAGCGGGGGGGCCCCCACCGATGGCCGGCTCGCCGCGCTGCTCAATGAGAACATGCCGTCGCTTTGCACCGCGTACGGTCTTGCCGTTCAGGCGATGGGGGATGGGAAGATCACCAGCTCGTTGCTTCCGGAGACGATCCGGCAGGCGAAGGTGTGGAAGGAAAAGACGCCGTGGTTCGGGCTGGCCGCCGCTTGCTTCGTGCTTGGGACCGCGGGGGCTGCGGCCAAGTGGTACATCGACCAGCAGCAGTTCGAGAGCAAGTCGAGCGTGCGAAACCAGGTGGACGGCACGATCGCCGAGGCGACCAAGGCAGACGAG
>JBBRIN010000574.1:0-3253 GCA_038221115.1 Tepidisphaerales bacterium | reverse complement strand
CTTGGGGTGATTGGTTTGGAGCATGCCCAGGGCGGCGGCGCGGGAGGTGTCGGTGGCGTCTTTGGCGCTGAAGCGCGCGAGGAGGACGGCGTTGATCCTGGCGGGGTCGACGCGGGCGGAGCGGTCGCCGTCGAGCTGAGTGATGGCGGCGACGGTCATGCCGAGGAGGCGCGGGGAGAGGGTGGTGGATTGGAGGAGTTGCTCGAGTTGGGGGCGGGTGGATTTGATGTTTTGTTCGGTGACGCAGCGGACGGCCATCTGGCGGACGCGGTCGTCGGGGTCATTGAGGGCCTGGGTGGCGAGCTCGGTGAGATCGGAGCCGCGATTGAGGAGGGCGGTGAGGAGGCCGATTTTCTGGGAGGGAGATTTGAGGGTCGGCCAGGAGATTTTTTCGGAGTCGGGGAGTTTGGAGAGGCCGAACTGTGCGGCTTGGGCGGTGGCGGGGTCGGGGTTGTCGAGAGAGACGAGGAGGGCTGGGATGTCAGTGGAGTTGCGGAGGGCAGCGGCGAATTGCATGTGGTTGGTTGACGTCAATTCGGGGGGAGGTGTCTTTGGGATTGAGGTGATTTTCCAGATTCGGCCCTGGCCGTGGACGGGGTAGCTTTTGGAGCACCAGTCGGTGATGAAGACGGCGCCATCGGGGGCTTGGGCGAGGCCGACGGGGCGGAAGTTTTCGTCGCCCTGGAGGAGGGTATCGACGGTGGCGGAGTAGGATGCGCCGCGCGGGGAGAGGGTGATGGATTGGAGCTGGTGGTCGCGCCAACTGGTGACGAGGAGACGGCCGTTGTGCCAGCGAACGGCGCAGGGGGCTTCACCGACGCCGGCGACCATGCCGAGGGTGCCGGGGAGTTCGCCGTCCCAGCATTGGAGAGGGTGAAGGCCGGTGCGGCCGTAGCGGAACTCGAAGCCGTAGTCTGCGCCTTCGAGGACGTGAATGAGGCGACAGGGGGGGCGGCCGTCGGGGTCGTTGTCGACGGCCCAGAGGTTGCCGAGGGGATCGACGCCGAGGCCGAAGGGGTTCCAGAAGCCGCGGGCGATGCGGGTGAGGTGGTTGCCTTTGCTATCGATGCGAAAGATGGCGCCGGAGCCTTTGTCGTCGGAGAGTTTGGCGTTGTCTGCGCCGATGAGGGTCCAGGGGCCGCCGAAGTTTTCACCGAGGCCGATGTAGATGTTGCCGGCGGGGTCGCGGGCGAGGCCGTGGAGGCCGTTGTGGGGGTAGTCGGCTTTGGTGTCGAGGTGGGCGAGGGTGGTTTTGGTTGGTGGTTGATCGCCGTTGGGGGTGAGGCGGAAGATTTCGTTTCGGGAGGAGACGAGGATGGAGCCGTCGGGTTGGGCTTCGAGATTCATGAGGTAGGGGCCGCCTTCGTAGAAGGTGGAGATGCGGTCGGCTTTGCCGGAGTGGGTGGTGTCTTCGAAGATGCGGATGTGGTCGGTGGGAGGGCCCTTGTAGTCTTTGGGGCGGAAATGGGAGTGGGATTCGATGACGAGGAGGCGGCCTTTGGCGTCGAAGGTGGCGTCGAAGGTGGCGCCGATGGGGGTGACGACGTCGGGCTCGGAGGCGAAGAGGGAGATCTTGATGGTGGGGTCGGGGGAGTGAGGGGGATCGAAGGGGATGGCGAGGGTGGGGAGGGAGAGGGTGGTGAGGAGAAGGAGGAGGAATCGCATCGGCACCGTAGGGTTGAAGGACTGTGGAGATTGAGCACTTGGGCACGGCTGAAAAAGCCCCCACCCTAACCCTCCCCCGGAGTACCGGAGGAGGGGATAAGAGGCGACCTCTCCCAGAGTATGGGAGGAGGGGATAAGAGAAGATATTACCATTGGGGGCGGTTCCTGTTCTCATTGGCGGCGCGGGGTTAGGCTGAGGGGGATGGGAGATGACGTCAGGCCGGTGATTTATCAGTTGGTGGTGCGGTATTTTGGGAACACCAGGACTGTGAACGAGCGGGATGGGACGTTGGAGGAGAACGGATGCGGGCGGTTTGAAGATGTGAATGAGGCGGCGCTGGCGGCGCTGAGGCAGATGGGGGTCACGCATGTGTGGCTGACGGGGTGTTTGCGGCAGGCGACGCTGACGGATTGGTCGGCGATCGGGCTGCCGCCGGATGATCCGGATGTAGTGAAGGGGATTGCGGGGTCGTTTTATGCGATACGGGATTACTTTGATGTGAGCCCGGATTATGCGCGCGATCCGGCGAATCGGTTGGCAGAGTTTGATGCGTTGGTTGCGCGGGTGCATGCGGCGGGGATGAAGGCGGTGATTGATTTGGTGCCGAACCACGTGGCGCGGGGATACGAGTCGGTGGTGCGGCCGGAGTTGAGCTTTGGGGCGGGGGATGACGCGAGCAAGTTCTTCGATCCGAAGAATCATTTCTTTTATTTGGTGGACCCGCCGGGGGTGAAGTTGAAGCTGACGAAGCCGGCGACGTGGGATCCGGTGGGGGTGGAGTTTGACGGGGAGTATGCGCGGGAGGATGGGGGGCCGGGGCGGCCGCCGAAGGTGACGGGGAACAACGCGGCGACGGCGACGCCGGGGGTGTTCGATTGGTACGAGACGGTGAAGTTGAATTATGGGTTTAACTTTGTGGACGGGACGAAGCGGTATGAGCCGCGGCCGCGAACGTGGGAGGCGATGGATCAGGTGCTTGCGTACTGGCAGGCGCGGGGGGTGGATGGGTTTCGGTGCGATTTTGCGCATTACGTTCCGCCGGAGGCGTGGGCGTATCTGATCGGGGAGGCGCGGCGAAGGGACCCGGGCGCGTATATCTTTGCGGAGGCGTATCCGTATGAGGGGAGCGCGGATCCGATTACGGATCGGCATCAGTTGATCGAGGCGGGGTTTGATGCGGTTTATCACGATGAGTCGTACAACCAGCTGAAGCGCATTTATCAGGGGTGCGGCGGGCCGGGGGGGCAGGGGGATTATCACCATGCGATGGTTTCGCTGTCGAAGGTGCTGCGCAAGCATTCGGTGGAGTATCTGGAGAACCACGATGAGCGGCGGGTGGCTTCGCCGGTGGTGGGAGATGTGGGGCCGGGGGGATCGGGGTTTGGATCGGCGGAGGCGGGATATTTGTTGGCGCCGCTGCAGTTTCTTTATGCGGCGGGGCCGGTGTTGATGCTGAACGGGCAGGAGGTGGGCGAGCCGGCGGCGCGGGCGGAGGGATATAGCGGGGAGGACGGGCGGACGACGCTGTTCGATTACTGCTCGATGCCGGAGTTTGCCAAGTGGGTGAATGGGCATGCGTACGATGGG
>JBBRIN010000573.1:0-3266 GCA_038221115.1 Tepidisphaerales bacterium | reverse complement strand
CCGCCTCCGCCGACAGGGCCGCCGATGGGCCGCGGGGGGCGGTGGGCGGGGCGCGCGCGGCGCCGGGGGCCGACTCCGCCGTCCTTGCGGCGCGGGGTCGGTGCATCGGAGCCGAGGGCTCGGCGTACCTGGTCCCATGGGCCGGCGAGGCGAATCGTGCCGGCCGAGTCACAGATCAATGCGCCGTCGGCGTGGTAGTCAACGGCGCCATTGGGTCGCGGAATCAACAGCGGGCCTCGCACGGACTGTTCAAGCACGGGGTCCCCCTTTCGCAGGCTGCACGAGGCGACCGCGGTGGGCACCGACAATCTTTCCGTCGGCGAAGATGGTTTGGCCGCGCGCGAGGGTGCGCCGTACTACGCCGTGGAAGGTTCGGCCGACGTAGGGGCTGAGCTTGTGACGGTCGAGCAGGTCTTCGCGGCGGAGTTCGAAGGTCTTGTTTAGATCAATGAGGGCGAGATCGGCGTCGAAGCCGATTGCCACTTCACCCTTGTCCGCAACCCCGAAACGGCGGGCGACGTTTCGCGCCGTGAGTTGAGCGACCGTTGAGAGGCGCACCGGGGGCTCCAACGACAGAAGGGTAGAGAGGGTCGATTGAACGCCGGCGATTCCGCCCCAGACGCGGAACGCGTCGGAGTTTGTCTTCATGGAGGCGGGTGCGGGGGAGTGATCGGAACCAACGAGAGAAACCATGCCAGCCCGAAGGTATGCGATCATTCCGTCGACCGTTTCGCGGTCGCGGACCGGCGGCGCACATTTCAGCGCCGCGCCAGTCGCTAGTAGATCGGCTTCGGTGAAGCAGAGATAATGGGGACATGTTTCGGTGCTGACGTTGGCCCCGGATGTGCCGGCAGCCAGTAGTCCCTGGGGTGTACTGACGTGTACGATGTGGAGCGCGCAGCCGGTCTCGCTGGCCATCGCCACGGCATTGCGGATGGCAAGAAGTTCGGCCTCGGGCGGGCGGGAATTGAGATAGTCGCGATAAGTAGAGCGCCCGGCGGCGATGGCTTCAGAGCTCAGGCGGGCCGTCATCGCCTCGTCCTCTGCGTGGACGGCAACGGGGAGGCCAAGGCTGGCGGCGGTCTTCATGCCCTGGTAGAGCGTGTCATCGTCGGCACAGATGAAGTCTTCGATGCCGCTGTTGGACATAAACGCCTTGAAGCCGATGACACCGCGCTGAGCGAGTTCTTCGAGCTTATCGAGATTTGTCGGCGTGAGGCCGCCCCAGAGTGCGAAGTCAGTTCGACTGTTGGTGAGGGCCGCGGCCAGCTTCAGATCAAAGCTCTCGCCGTCGAGCGTGGGCGGATGCGCGTTCAGAGGCATGTCGAAGAAGCATGTGCCACCGCCGGCGGCGAGTGCCGCGGATCCGGTGGCGAATCCTTCCCAGTCGGTGCGGCCGGGCTCGTTGAAATGGACGTGCGCGTCGATGACACCGGGAAAAACGTGCAGGCTGCTCGCGTCGATCGTTTCTAGTGCTGAGCGTGCGAGTTCGGGTGCCAGAGCAACGATCTTTCCATTTTCGATAGCGACGTCGCACCTTTTGACGCTGGCGTGCGTCACAATCTCTCCCCCGCGAATGAGCAAATCCCAAGGCATAGCAGTCAACTTCCGCGATAGGTGCTGTAGGACCAGGGGGACACGAGCAGCGGCACGTGATAGGGCGTGGCCGGGTCGCTGATGATGAATTGGATCGGGACGATGTCGAGAAACTGCCGCGCGTGCGGATGGCGGACGCTCACGTAATATTCACCGATGTAAAAGAGCAGGCGGTAGGAGCCAATGATCATCGCTTCGCCGGTCAGGAGCGGGGAGGGGGTGCGGCCGTCGGCGTTGGTGATCGTTTGTGCCAGCATCGCGATTCCGTTGGGCAGGACGCGGTAGCACTCGACGCGGACGCCTTCGGCGGGGCGGCCGAGCGAGGTATCGAGCACGTGGGTGGTGAGCTTTCCTGTCATGGTGGATCATTCTCGCTCGATCGTCGCGCTAATTCGGCCCGAGGGCGCATCGGTGGTGATGTAGACGTCGTTGTCGAACTCGAGGCCGAAGGGCTTGAAGTTGAACGGCACGCGATGCTTATTGGGCATGTCGATCTGGATCTGGTTGATGCTCGGCTCGGTGTCGAGGGCGGCCTGGCCCATGTCGAAGAGCGTTTGTTGAACGGCATCGCTCTTGTGGCGTGCGAAGGTTTCGAGCAAGGCGGTGCGGATGCGGGTGAAGGCGGCGTCGTAATCGATGTCGAGCGATTCATACGTCCAGTTTACGGACATTTCGGTGGCGAAAATGCGGTCGGTGGTTTCGGGGAGAGTGGTGTACCGATCGCGGATGAAACCGATGAAGGCGGAATCGGTGGTCTTCAGAAGGAGCAGGTTGCTGATGGAAGCGCCGGTGGATCGGGGGCCGTCGCGGGCGGCTAATCCCCAGCCGGCGCGGATACCTGCGCCGGCGGACTCGAAAGCGGTGGGATGGGGGCGACCGGCGACGTCGATTCGACGCCAGCTTGTTTGATCGGCGGCGATACGTGCCCGACGAACATGCGGGTAGGTGGTGACGAAGTGATCGGCGAGGCTTAAGGCGAAGGACTCGGGACTGTCCATCGGGTGGGTCTTGGCGAGGACGTATACGGTGTTCTTCATGGAGTCGGTGGCGATGAGGGAAGCGTTGTCGCCGTGCGTGAAGGAGCGACTGAAATCGCCCCAAAGCTGCACGTTGACTGATAGTTCGACGAGCTCGTGCCGGTCGGGAAGGCGGATGACCTTGGTGACGCGGACGTTGGACTTGCCGTATGAATCGATGGATAGCTTGCCGGGCACGTCGTTCAATCCTCCCAGACCGCATCCGACAAGCGGAGGCGGGCGATCTTGAATATTTCATCCAGGGCGGTTGCGATTTCGCGCTCGCGCGAGTTTTCGAGCCGCCTCGGCATGGCGGCGAGGATAGCATCCTTCTTGTTTTGGCGGGCGCAGATGATGAAGGGGAAGCCGAAGCGCTGGCGATACGCCGCGTTGTAACGGTCGAAAGCGGCGACGTCGGCGGGAGACAGGTCCGACAAGCCGGCCGCGGCTTGTTCAGCGGTGCTTTCGCGCGTCAACTTTCCGTCCCGGGCCAGGCGGCTGAGGAGGTCGGGGTGCGCGCGGATCAAGGCGAGTTGCTCATCGGCTGGTGCGGATTTGACGACGGCGCACAGTTTCTCGTGCAGGTCGGCGGCTGAATCGAAGGGGCGACGGTCATAGGCACGTTCTGAAATCCATGGTGAGTGTTCGAAGAAC
>JBBRIN010000572.1:0-3266 GCA_038221115.1 Tepidisphaerales bacterium | reverse complement strand
CATGGTGCAGTAGGCAGTAGGCAGTAGGCAGTAGGCGGATGCGGCATTTTTTCTGCCTACTGCCTACCGTTTACTGCTTACTGATTCTTATCCATTCTCCGCCTGCTTGATCGCATCACGCAGCTTCGCCGCACGCTCGTAATCTTCGCCCTCAACCGCCGCCGCCAGCTCTTTCTTCAGCTTCAACAGGTCCGGCGACTTACGCTTGCGGGGCACGCCCGATGCGCCCGTTCGCGTGGGCACCTTGCCGGTGTGGTGCGTCGCGCCCTCGTGGGCCCGCTGCAGCAGCGGCATCAGGTCCTTTTCAAACTGCTCATAATCCTGCGGGCAACCCAGCAGCCCACTCTGGCGAAACTCCGCCCAAGTGATGCCGCAGTTTTCGCATGTTACCCCAAGCTCCTTTTGCAAGCCGGAGTGCGCCATCACAAAGTTGGTCAGCAGTTCATTGATCGGCGTGTGGCTCTTGATCGGAACACCCTCGTTCGCCGCGGCGCATTGCTCGCACAGGTGCTTTTCGATCTTCTTGCCGTTTTTGATCTCGGTCAGATGGACCGTGGCCGCCTTGTTGCAGTTGTCGCACTTCATCAGCAAACCGCCCTTCATCGTCGCCGGCGCATTATAGGCAACGCCATCGCGCCCCCATGGGGATCGCGGCCGCCGGCAATCGTATTTCCGCCGACTCCGAGCGTCAATCGAATCCCAGGTCTTTACCCGACGCTCGTGCGCACTCCACAATACCCTCCAATCGCCCCGGCCATCCATTATTCGGCTTCCAACCCCTCGTAAGACGACCCAGCCGCCGAATGCTGATTCTCGGACCTTCATTTCATGTCCGGCACTTTGTCCGTCAGCAGCCTCTCCCCGCGCAGCATCCTGCTCGCCGCGCCCACTACTCACTTCACCGGCTCGATCGTAATCGTGTGCTTCACCAGGGGCACCGCGCCCGCCGTCTTGAACAGCTCAACATCCTTCTTCTCCATCGTCTCCACGATCTTGTTGTAGTGGTCCAGCGCCTCGGGCAATTCCTGCTTGAACTGCGGCTCGCCATGAACCCACTGCTTGATCATCGGCGTCTCAAGATTCTGCTGCTTTTGCACCGCCTGATGCACCTTCAAAAATGCCCCGGCAAACGGATTATCCAGAAACTCATCCGCCAGATTGATCCCCTTCGCCAGTTGCTCCGCCTCAAACTCCTTCGACTGCTTACCCCAGGTGATCTTCGTCTTGCCCGCGGCATTCTTATAGATCAGCGTGAGCCGATTGAGCTCCTGATTGAAGGGAAGGAACTCCAAAATGCCGCGCGTTGAATTCGGGTCCGAAAGATTGTCGCCGTAGAAGCAGAAGGGGTAGCGCGTGGATTCCAGCTCGATCGTGATCGTGCCCGAGTCCCACTTGGCGTTGACGAGCTTGTGGCCTTCAGAGGGGACGGCAACCGCAGCGCCATTCCCGCTGGCCACCTCGATCGTGCCGATATTCCCATCGAAGCCCAGCCCCTTCAGAAACGCATAAGCCATCACCAGATGCCCATTCCCCGCCGGGTGTACGCCATCCCCCCCGGCCACGTTGTACTTCGGCCCATATTTCGCCTCCGCCTTCGTCATCACATCCACCATCGGGTCAAACACGTCGGCGAACACCACTCCCTCGTCCGCCGCGAGCTGCCTGGCGACATCGCGCTCATCCGCCAACGTTTTGTTGTACGTCTCCGCCGCCTGCCGATTGCCGCGCCCAAAGGTGTTGACATCCACACACCCCGGCGACCCGATCACGATAAGCCGCACCCCCGCCTTCTTCATCGCCTGCACCACCGCCCGCTGATTGTCGTGATACCACTGATGGTTCTGCGGCGTCTGCGGCCCATACTTCCCGTCGTTCATGCCATAGCACGTCGTCGCGACCGTCGGGTGATACCGAAAGCAGTCGTTCGCCATGCGATTCTTAAACCCCTCCGCCGTCTCGCCGCCCCAGCCAAACTGCATCACCCGATCCGGCTTCGCCGGCTGACACATCAGGATGTAATCCTCGATGAACACTGAATAAAGCTTCTGCTCCGTGATCGAGTCGCCGATAACGGCAACCCTGTCGCCGCCCTTGATGCCCCGCTCCTCGGCAAGAATTGACGACGCTAACAGCAGAGCCGCGAGGCAGACAGTTCGCGCGAATCGGATCATTGCGTAGCTCCTGTGTAAGACAGCGATGGCGCTGAATGTTAACGACCCTCCCCATCCGGTGGAACTATCGCACCGACATTTACTGACCGCTGGATAATTAAAAGCGCCTCTTCTCCGTCCCCTCCTCCGGTACTCCGGGGGAGGGTTAGGGTGGGGGCTCCCTCGGGTGCGCTATTTCAACCTAGCCCTCAGTAGCCGGCTCGCTCGCGAGCCGCGTCTGGCGGCGCGGGACGCACAACAAACACGCGCCGATTGATAAATCCGAGATACAATGCTCCCGATGCGCGCTCTGACCGACTTCGATCAACCCACGTTAGCCGCCTTGCTTGAAGCAAACAGCTTTAAGCCATCGCACGCGCGCCCGCTCCTCCGCACCTTCTACGAATCCCCCGCCGGCACGCCGATCGACCGCTTCTCCGACATCACCTTCGGCAAACAATTGACCACCTGGCTTGGCAACGAATTCACCGCCCGCCGCTCCCACGTCGCCGTCCGCAACGAAAGCGCCGACGGCACCGTAAAAATGCTCCTCGCCTTCGATCGCGGCGGCGCCGTCGAAACCGTCCTCATGCCCGCCTTCGATCCCACCCGCGCCGCCGGCTGCGTCTCGTCCCAAATCGGCTGCGGCATGGGCTGCGACTTCTGCGCCAGCACCAGGGGCGGCCTCGAACGCAGCCTCGAAGCCGGCGAAATCGTCGAGCAGTTCCTCTCCCTCCGCGAAGAGGCCGCGAAAGCCAACCGCAAGCTTCGGTCCCTCGTCTTCATGGGAATGGGCGAGCCGATGCACAATCTTGACAACGTCATCGCCGCCATCCGCCGCATCGCCCACCCCGACACGGGCGGCCTCGGCTGGAGGCAGGTCACCGTCTCCACCGTCGGCATCGTCCCCGGCATCGACCGCCTCGCCGCCGAAGACCTCAACGTCCACCTCGCCGTCTCCCTCCACGCCCCCGATGACGCAACCCGCGCCAAAATCATCCCCACCGCCAAACGCTACACCGTCGCCGATATCCTCGCCGCCGCACAACGCTTCTACGCCTCCACCGGCCGCATCGTCACCCTCGAGTACACGATGCTCGCCGGCGTCAACGACTC
>JBBRIN010000571.1:0-3272 GCA_038221115.1 Tepidisphaerales bacterium | reverse complement strand
TCTTCGCCGCCTGCCGTCGTCAGACCGGTGTACCTGGCGTCGGGCGTCGAACCGGGCTGCCAGCGGACAACCCTGACATTGTCTTTGCCGTCCTTGTTCATAATGACTTCGCCCTTGCGCGAGGCGAATCGCACCTCCGCGGTCGACGGCGGTTGATCGAAGGCGAGTGCAGCATCCTTCTGATCCAGAAGCGCGTAAACGTGCAGCGTGTTGGTCTGCGCAATCGTGATGTTGAGCGGCTCGCCATCGTGGATGTACTTGCCCTTCAGCTCGTCGATCGCGCCCGCCTGAACGACGCCGTCAATCGGCGAGCGGATGGTGAGATTGGCGACCCGCGCCTGCTTCTGCTTAATCTGCTTGGCCAGCTCGTTGAGGCGCTCCACATCCGCGTTGTACTGGTAGGGGTTGTTCACCCGGCTGTTATCGCGGCGGATGAGCGTCTGCTGCTGCTCCACCAGAAGCTTCTGAAGCTCGACCACCGTGTTGGGCTCGCGACAGACAAGCAGGATATCGCCCGCGCGAACCTGCTGGCCGGGGCGCACCCTGACGTCCGTCACAAACCCGCTGGAGGGCGAGTTCAGCACCGCGCGGTGATTCTCGTCCGCCTCGGCCATACCCGTCGCTTCATAATGAACCGTAAACTTCAGCAATCCGATCACTACGACCGCAACAGCAGTGGCTAATCCCACTATGGCCGTAGCCCGTGCGCGCTTGCGGTGAAGCTCCGGCTCCAGCATCAGGTAGTTGAGCACCTTGAAGACGGGGACGACCAGCCAGGTGACGACACCGCCCAACGCCATCAGCACGCCGAGCACGGGGACCTGCCCGGTGACGACGAGAATGATCGTGACGCCCACGAGGATGCGATAGATGCCCGAGGCGATCGAATAGAAAAAGAGCCACACGCGCTGGCCCGGAGGCGGCAGCGGGAGCGGGCTCTTGACGCCAAAGAGGTGGCGCTTGATGAGCCCCAGCGTGTAATCCATCGACTTCTGGCGGAGGTTGGGGATCTCGAGGACGTCGGAAAGAATGTAGTAGCCGTCATAGCGCAGCAGCGGGTTGGCGTTGAAGATGAGCGTCGACACGCTGGCGATCAGCATTGCGTTATACGAGAGCTGCGCGACCAGCGGGTAAGCGCCGTTGTGCGTTTGGATCCAGACGAACGCGAGGATCGCCGCGACAAACAATTCGAACACCATGCCGCCGGCCCCGACGAGCACCCGCTGCCATTTATTAGGCAGTGCCCACGCGCTGGAGGCGTCCACATAAGGCGCCGGCACAAACACCAGGAACATGATGCCCAGCTCATGCACCTCGCCGCCAAACCGTCTACAGGTGAAGGCGTGCCCGAGCTCATGAATCAGCTTGATCGCGCAGAATGTAAAGAAGAGGTACAGATAGTTGATCGCGTTGGTCTTGGCGTCAATCGCGTGAGAGGCAGCCGCCTTGAGGTCCGACCAATACGGAACGAGTGCCGCGCAGGCCCCAACGATGACCGCAAGCCACAGAATCGCCCCAAACTTGCTGAGAAAGACGCGCATCGCCGGCATCCACGTTTTCAGGAACCGGTCCGGGTCCCACAGCGGGATGCGCGGGAACAGCACGTTCATCAGCCGCCCCTGAAGCTGGCGCTTCTGCAGCTGCTTGTGCCGGCGAAGAAGCACGCCCGCATCAGCGGTGATGTTGGCTTCGAGAAGGTTCGCCGCGTGAAGCTGGCTGAGGATCTGGATCACCTCAGGCTGAGTTGGCGCATCGTCGGCGAGTTGTCCGCCGACCAGATCCCACGCTTCCCCAACGGTGCGCGACCCATCCAGCAGCCCCACAAACCGGTAAGCCGCCGAGCTGAGGCGGTGATACTGATTACCCGCCGGGTCGCGCACGACATACCAGCGTTCCCCGCGGTAATGCTGCCGCGACACCTGCGTCGAGCCGCGCAAGCGCGCCCGCAGGTTAGTGACGCGGTACCACGATTCAGAAAATGTCGGGCGAAGTTGAGCCATGGGTTGGTTAGTTGATAGTTGATAGTTGGTGGTTGATAGAAGGAAGCTGCTACCAACTACCAACTATCAACCATCAACTTCTTCCGTCACATCCACAATTTAAGCTTCAGGAAGTCGATCAGCCGGTGGGTCCAGATCCAGACGAGCCGGCGGTGCTCGACATCCACGCGGGCTTCGCCGGCCATGCCCGGACGCATCCAGGGGCGCGTTTCTTCCAACGTCGCAAACACCTTGAAGACGTTGTCGCCTTCCTTGGCATCTGAGTTGGGCACGATGCGGTCGATCTTGAACTTGATCGAATCGCTCGGGTAAGAGCTGGTGGCCAGCGTGCCCTCCTGTTGCTTGCCTTCCCGCAGCTCCTGAATGTCGCGCTCGGATACGGCAAGCTCCGCTCGGAGCTTGCCCTTCGCCGCGATCTCCATCAGAACGTCGCCCTTCTTCACGGCAAACCCGCGCTTCTCGTCCAGGTTGTCGGCGCGGATGATGACGCCGTCGAACGCGGCTTTCATGTTCGCTTCGTCGATCTGTTCTTCGTAGAGCTTCGCGTCCCAATTGGCGCTCTTCTCTTCTTCGAGCGCCTCGCGCATCTCCGCGGCTTTGCCGGGTTGATTCAAAACAGCGCGGGCCGCGTCCGCATGGGCGTGCGCCGCAGCCGCCTTCGAGCGCGCGGCGTAAAGCTGGTCCTTGATCATGCGCGCGTCCATCACCGCAACGACCTCGCCGGCTTTCACCTCATCGCCTGCCTGGAAGATCTGCCCCTTGATCTTCGCGCGTGGGTTGACGCCGATCGATTCGATCTTCCCTTCGAACGGAATCGACACCGGCTGCTTGCCCTCGGCGGCAAACTGGAACGGCGCGCTCACGTGATACATCGGCTTGAAAAACGTCACAAACGCCGCGGCGCCGATGACAATCGCAATGATCAGCTTCGCAAGCATGTGCTTGGGCCCGATGGCCAGCGCCCCGGTGTGCTGAATGCTGTGGCCGATCTTAACCGCGAGCCAGCGGTCGTTATCGTAGCGATCGCGAAGTTGCGGCGTCAGCACTTCCGACGCAACGGTCAGGGCCTCGACGATCTGCTCCGGAAGCTTCACCGGCGGCGGGAACTCCAGCGTGATCACGCCCAGCACGTCATCTTTGTGGTGCAACGGCAGAGAAAGAACGCTGTTGTTGCCCTGCGCGCGCGACAATTGCTCGTGCGAGCGGCTGACGTTTTCCGATCGCTGCCCGTCAAAGTCGAACCGGACCGGCTCGCCCTGGTCCATGCACTCT
>JBBRIN010000570.1:0-3279 GCA_038221115.1 Tepidisphaerales bacterium | reverse complement strand
ATCCCGCCCGGCCTCGACCAGCCGCCCCCAACCGACGACAGCGGCGATGTCGACCTTTCTTTAATCGATTACTATCTGTCGCTTCCATTGCCCCAGCGCGCTGAGCGCCATTACCGCGCCCGCCTTCTTGCCCAGCAGATGCAGCAGCTTGCGCGTGAACGGTATGGATCCATTATTGACGATCTTAAAACGGCTGACTGAGCACGACGTCGAGTTCGTGCTGATCGGGGCCTATGCCGCCATGGCACACGGCACCGCCATCACGACCCAGGATGTAGACGTTTGCGCGCCATTGATCCGCCCAAATCTTGACCGGATCATCGCGGCGCTCCGCGATCTCCACCCCTACTTCCGCTTCCGCCCCGCCACCAGCCGGATATGGCTCTATGACGACCCCGCGCGCCTCGTCGGCTTCAAGAACATCTATCTGGCCACCGATCTCGGGCCGGTGGACATTCTCGGGGAACTGCCCGACGTTGCCACCTACGACCAGGTCGCCGCCAAAAGCATCGAGGCCGATTTCAAGACCTTCAAATGCCGGATGATTGACCTGGATACCTTGATCTCAGCCAAGCGCGCAGCCAACCGACCCAAGGACCAAATTCACCTTCGGCACCTTGAGGCACTTCAACGGCGGATCAACCAACCACCAAAATAGTGGCTGACCCTCAGCTATTTCCTACCCCGCCAGCTTCTCCCCAATCTGCACCGCGTTCGTCGCCGCACCCTTCCTCACCTGGTCCCCCGCGACAAACATCTCAATTCCCTTTCCATCCTCCCGGCTGATGTCCTGCCTGATCCTGCCCACTAGCACCAGATCCTGCCCGCTCGCTTCCAGCGGCATCGGAAAATGATTCTTCTCCCGATCATCCACCAGCTTCACGCCGGGCGCCTTCCGCAATACCTCCCGCACCTGCTCCGGCGTGATCGGCCGCTCGAACTCCAGGTTGATCGACTCGCTGTGCGCCCGCGGAATCGGCACGCGCACGCACGTCGCCGCGATCATGATCCGCGGATCGCCGAAGATCTTCCGCGTCTCCTTCACCATCTTCAGCTCTTCCTCGTTGTAGCCCGTCTCGTCGATCTTCGTGTTGTGGCTGAACAAATTGTTCACGATCTGGTGCGGAAACAGATGCTTGTTGATCGGTTGCCCCGCCGCGTACGCCTTGATCTGCTGCTCGAGGTCGTGCAATCCCTGCGCCCCCGCCCCGCTCACCGCCTGGTAGGTGCTGACGATCATCCGCTTCACGCGATTCACCTTGTGCAGCGGCCACACCGCCACGTTCATGATGATCGTAGAGCAGTTCGGGTTTGCGATGATCCCCACGTGCTTCGAGATCTGCTCCGGATTTACCTCCGGCACGACCAGCGGGATCCCGTCCCTCATCCGAAACGCGCTGGTGTTGTCGATCACCACCGCCCCCGCCGCCACCGCCGCCGGCGCAAATTCCTTGCTGATGCCGCCCCCCGCCGAGAAGAACGCGATGTCGATTCCCTTGAAGCTCTCCTTCGTCAGCTCCTCCACCGTATATGGCTTGCCGTCAAACGCCATCGTCTTTCCCGCGCTCTTCGCGCTGGCCAGCAGGCGCAGGCTCTTCATCGGAAACTTCCGCTCCGCCAGCACCGTCAGCAGTTCCTGACCCACAGCACCGGTGGCGCCGACGATAGCTACATTGACCGGCATCTGAACTCCTAAAAGCTGCGAATGACTGGGAAAAACCAAAGTCCAAAAAACAAAATCAGCCACCGACTTCGACCCAATCGTGCGATCCTCATGCTCCCCCGCGATTTTCGGGGACAAGGCACAAGGAAATTAGCACGTTTTCGTCGTCATCGATGGCTTAGGCGTAAACACCTCGAGAATCCCGATCAGTCTCAAATTCTGGCAAATCCCATCTCATTCTGCAAGTTCAATCGCTATCTCCGCCGCTTATGCCGCCGATTAATGGGGATTTTACTCCCGATCGTCCGCGGCGGCAGTGCCACCGGCGCAGGCGCTTCCGCCCCCACGCTCGCGCTCGCCGACGAAGCTGCGGCCGCCGTCGTCGCCGCGCTCGCCCCATAAGGCCTTTCAAACCGGCTCACGATCGGCTTCCTCGGCTCGCTCGGCGTCCACCCCGCGCCGCGCTCTTCCCAATCCGCCGGCGTCGGACTCGCCTCAAACCCCTCCAGCGTCGCCAACGGGATCACCATGTTGATCAGCGATTCGACCTTGTTCAGCTCCTCGCCCTGATCGCGCCCGACAAATGTATACGCCGTCCCCTTCGCCCCCATGCGCGCCGTCCGACCCACTCGATGCACGTACACTTCTGGATCTTCGGGAATGTCGTAATTGATGATGTGGCTGATGTCCGCGACGTCGATCCCCCGGCTGGCCAGATCCGTCGCGATCAGCACGTCGAACTTGCCGCCGCGAAAACTCTTCATCACCCGATCGCGCTTGTTCTGCGCCAGGTTCCCGTGAATCTCCCGGCACTCGATCCCTTCACCGTGCAGCCGCTTGGCCAGCTTTTCCGCGCCGCGCTTCGTCTTGCAGAAGACAATCGCCAGGTCCGGATTCTCGCGCATCAGCAGCCCCCTCAACAGCCGATATTTGTCCCAGGGCTGCACCGAAAAATAAAACTGCTCCACTTCCAACACCGTCGGCTTATCGTCCGCCCCCGGCGCGATCAGCTTCTCGATCGGCTCCTGCATGTACCGCCGGCTCAGCTTCTCAATCTCCGCCGAGATCGTCGCCGACACGAACATCGTCTGATGCCGCCGAGAGGGGTCAGGGTTCACGGTTCGGGGTTCAGGGGACGCCGTCTCATCACCATCACTCCCCGCCTCTGCATTTTCTGAACCCTGAACCCCGAACCCTGAACCCTGCCTCGCATCCGCCGGCGGCCTCACCCCCTTCACGCGCGACAGGATATTCCGAATGTCATCCCGAAACCCGATGTCCAGCATCCGGTCGACTTCATCCAGCACCACAAAACGCACGTTGTTGAAGTGGATGATCCGCCGATCCAGCAGATCGATCACCCGCCCCGGCGTCCCCACCATCACCTCCGGCCCGTGCTTCAAAAACTTCATCTGCGCCGTGATCTTCTGCCCCCCATACACCGGCACGCTGCGCAGCGGCGTGAACTGCGCCAGCCGCTTGATCTCCGTATCCACCTGCACCGCCAGCTCGCGCGTCGGCACCAGGATGATCGCCTGCGTGGCGATCCCCTTCTCGCACATCTGCAAAATCGGAATCCCAAATGCCGCCGTCTTCCCCGTGCCCGTGCGCGCCTG
>JBBRIN010000569.1:0-3296 GCA_038221115.1 Tepidisphaerales bacterium | reverse complement strand
TCGAGCAGGTCTTGATTGGAAGGCAGCTCGCCCTGGAAACCGAAATCTTCGGTCGTGCGCACGATGCCGCGCCCGAACATGGCTGCCCAGCGGCGGTTGACCTGAACGCGCGCGGTGAGTGGATTGTCGGGGGAGATGAGCCAGTTGGCGAAGGTGAGGCGGTTCATGGGTGCGCCCGCGGGCACCGGCGGGAGGAAGCCGGGCACGCCCGGTTGCACTTCGTCCTTGACCTGGAGGAATTCACCGCGGTGATGCAGGTGGGTTGGGCGCGCGTGGCCGGCGGGGCGCTCGACCAGCACCAGCGAGGTATGGGGCTCGGGGAACTGCTTGCGTAAAGCGTCGATCTCATTGCGGGAGGCGGCCAACTCCGGGGCTCCGTTCAGGAATTGGCGCATCAGGACATCCGCTTGCTCCGGCGTTCGCTGAGGCGCGGGAACGAGCAGGGCGGCCTCGACCTCGGGTGGGAGAGCCTCATCGTCCTTCACGCGCGGGTCGGTGGTGACGCCGATGCGGAAGTGGCCGAGGGCGGCGGCGTAGTATTTTTCGAACTGGAGCTTGACGTTCAGCTCGTGCGCGCTGCCGGTCGGCTGTGCGAGCGCGAAGACGGCGTAGTGGGGCTTGCCCTGACCGCCGTTGATCATCCAGCCGGTCTGAAGGTTGTCGTCGATGGCGTTGGACGCGGACATCTTGGGCGCGGAATAGCTTTCGACGGCTTTGGCGAACTTGCCCTCGGTTCCGTCGGCGGTCAACGTGATGTTACTCAGCGAGAAGTCACCGAAGGGGCCTTCGTAGTCCACCTTGCCGGGGCCGTGCTTGGGGAGGCTGTCGTGGGGGAGCGCTTCGAGGCGAATTGCGGTGACCCCCTGGATGTCGGTCTTGAAATGGACGTCGTAAGTGTCGCTCTTGGTGGTATCGCCGCTGGCGAGCACGGAATTGTCGTCGAGCAGAGTCAATGTGGGCGAATTGCTTCTCAACTCGGACGGCCGCAGCATGGTCCACTTCACGGCGTTTTTGGCGGCTTTGGCCTCCCACTCGGCCAGACGCTTGGCCAGCGCCGCCTTTCGCTTGGCGTCGATGGATGAGCCATCGGACGTGGCGCTGGCGCCGACGCTGAGGCGCGCGTGCGCGATGGTGTGTTTGCCGCCAAACTGTTGATCCAGCTTCACGGTCCAGCGGCCGCCGGTGATGGTCAGCGGTTTGTCGAGGTAGAAGGTCGCCGAGTGCGCCTTGCCGTATTCGGGGGCGACTCCCCAGCCGGTTTGGGCGTTGCTGTCGATCGCGTCGGCGACGTTGTACTGGTCCTGCGAGAAATCGGCCTCGGCGCGGACGAATTTCAGGGCCTGCGCTTTGTCGGGGTGATCGATCGAGGACACGGTTGCGGTGATTTCGGTCAGGACGAAATTTCCATGGGGAGTTCGGCCGGGGCCTTTAGCGCCGTCGGGGAGGACTTCGAGGCGCACGCGATCGACCACCGGAAGCTTTGAATCGAAGATAAACGTGTAGGTGTCGGTGACGGGGGACGGGCCGGTGAACTGCCAGGATCCGTCGGCGCTTCCCACGGCGGTTGCGCGGCCAGACGTTGTGACGGTGGCGGCGGCGGTCTCCCATTGCGCTTCGCTGATCGGCCACTTGTCAGCCAGCTCGGCCGTCAGCTTGGCGATTTTGGATTCGAGCTCGGCCTTTTTTGCGCGCTTCGTTTCGTCGAGCGGGAGCGGCATCTCCGGCTCATTGCAGTTGTTCATGAAGGCCATCAGGCTGTAGTAATCGTGCTGGGTGATGGGGTCGTACTTATGGGTGTGGCACTGCGCGCACATCACGGTAAGCCCGAGCCAGGTGGTGCCGGTGGTGGCGACGCGATCGACCATGGAATAGAAGCGGTACTCGAGCGGATCGATGCCGCCTTCTTCGTTGCGCATCGTGTTGCGGTGGAAGCCGGTGGCGATGTGATCCTGCACCGTAGCGCCGGGGAGCAGGTCGCCGGCGAGTTGTTTCACCGTAAACTCGTCGAAGGGCATGTCGGCGTTGAGGGCGTTGATCACCCAATCGCGGAAGGGCCAGATCTGGCGGGGGCGGTCCTTTTCGTAGCCGTTCGTGTCGGCGTATCGAGCGAGGTCAAGCCAGCGCCGCGCCCAGCGCTCGCCGTAGCGGGGCGAAGCGAGGAGCTTATCGACGGCTTTCTCATAGGCGTCGAGGGAGGTGTCATTTACGAAAGCGTCGGCGTCTTCCGGCGTTGGGGGGAGGCCGATCAGATCGAGGGAGACGCGGCGGAGGAGGGTGTAGCGATCGGCGTCGGCGGAGGGGTGCAGGCCCTCGGATTCCATCTTTTCCAAGACAAAGCGATCGATCGGGTTCTTCGCCCAATCGGCCTGCTTCACGGCCGGAGGCGTGGCTTGCGTTGGGGAGACGAATGCCCAGTGGGTTTTGTATTCAGCGCCTTCGGCAATCCATCGCTTCAAGAGGATTTTCTGCTCGGCCGTCAGGGGCAACTTCGCGCCCGGGGGAGGCATCAGGTCGTCTTCATCATCGGAGAAGATGCGGCGGATGATCTCACTTTCGTCGGGCTTGCCGGGAACGATGGCGAGTTCGCCGGATCGGCCGCCTTTGAGCGCGGTCTCGCGCAGGTCCAGGCGCAACTTTCCCTTGCGGCTGTTGTCGTCGATCCCGTGGCACTTGAGGCAGGTGCCGGACAGGATGGGGCGGATCTGCCGGTTGAAGTCGACCTTGTCTTCAGCGCGCATCGCCACGGAAGCCGCGCCGAGCAAGGCAGTTATGAGGAGAAGGCGAATGCGAAGGCGTCGATCTGGCATGTGAACCTTATATACGCCCGCGAGGGCCTCTGGGTTGATGAATCTCTTTTGGCCGAGCCAGCCCACATGAAAGTCCTTACCTACGCTCGAAAACGTCTTTAGCTTCTGGCTCGCGTCACCGCGATTCATTTTCCCGGCAATCTTAATTTATCAAACGCCTGCGTCGCCGTCTGGCGGAAGTGGTCCTCCTCCCTCGTCACGAAAAGTGCGGCCAGGCCGAGGCGCTGCGCTAACTCAAAGCCGCGCTGCTCGCCGAGCACGATCAAAGCGGTCGCCATTGCATCGGCGTAGGCGGAGGACGGGTGGACGACGCTTACGCTGGCGAGGTTTCCTTCGATGGGACTGCCGGTGCGCGGGTCGATCTCGTGGGAATATCGCCGACCGTTCAGCTCGACGAAATTGCGGTAGTCGCCGGAGGTGGAGACGGCCAGATCGTGCAGTTCGATCTGACACAGGATTCGCCGCGTGTCGATGGCGGGTACCTCGATG
>JBBRIN010000568.1:0-3296 GCA_038221115.1 Tepidisphaerales bacterium | reverse complement strand
CAGCCCCGATCAACTCGGCGCTCCCACCTACTCCGCCTATCTCGACGCCTACGCTAACACGCTGCGCCCGCAGTTCATCTGCTACGACCACTACGCCATCATGAACGACGGCTCGCACCGCCCCGACTATTTTCAGAACCTGATGCTGATCCGTCACTCCGCACTCAGCCTGGGTGTTCCCGCATGGAACGGAATTCTGTCCTTGCCCCACTTCGCCTACGCCGATCCCACCGAGCCCCAGATGCGCTGGCAGGTCTACACCTCCCTCGCCGCCGGCATGAAGGGCATCTCCTGGTTCACCCTCTTCCCCCAGGGCGGCGAGCTGGGCGCTAAGTCCGCCGTGTTCGACGACAAGGCCAAACCAGCCCGCCTCTACCCCATCGTCAAGCAACTGAACGCCGAGGCGCAGCATCTGGGCCGCGTGCTCATCCGCCTGACTTCCACCGGCGTGTATTTCACCGGCCCCACCCCGCAAGGCTGCGAAAAGCTTCCGCCCGGCGCATTGCTCATCCCCTCCGAAAAATCCCCGGCCCTGATGATCGGCTTCTTCGAGTCCTCCAATGGACTCGCCTGGGCACTCGTCGTCAACATCGACTACGCCCAACCCGCCGAGATCCAGTTCACGCTCGCCCCCAGCATAAAAAGCAGTTCCCTTCTTGAACCTGGCGACGCGCTGCCCAGACCCTTCAACCCAACCGATGGCGCCTACCGCCTGACGCTCCCCGCCGGCGACGGCCGATTGTTTCGCCTCAACCGCTCGTGAGCTATTTCCCGCAAAAATTCACCTTATTGCACCCCGCCCCTCCGCGCAGACAATGCCCCCCATGTTCATCCACCACGTTTGTTTCTGGCTCAAAAAGGGCGCCCCCGCTTCTGCAAAAGACCAGCTCATCGCCGACTGCCGCAAATACCTCGGCGGCATCCCCACCGTTAAACAGATCTGGGCCGGCCCGCCCGCCATGACCCCACGCGATGTCGTCGACAATTCCTACGACGTCGCCCTCTGCGTCGTCCTCGAAGACTCCCCCGGCCACGACCTCTACCAGGTCCACGACCTTCACAACCAATTCATCGCCCGCAACAAAGAGCACTGGGAGCGCGTCCAGGTCCGCGACATGATCAGCTGAGGATTCCCCCTTCCTGTCCCCTCCTCCGGTATTCCGGGGGAGGGTTAGGGTGGGGGTTTTGCCGAGCTACTTCGCCATCTCCGCGCCATCACGACCAGGACCAACACGCCCACCAACCCCACCCCCGGCTCCGGCACGCTGATCTGCACCAGCAGCACCTGGTCCGGCACATTCAGGTTCAGCAGCGAACCCGCTCCGTAGGTCCCCACCGCGCTCGTCGAGCTGTCCGGCAGATACGTTGACGCTCCCAGAAAAGGGCTGGCAAAGCTCAGGGTCACCGGTAGGTCCGCGTTAGCCAGATCCGCGTGCGCCACGTTGTCGAACACCGACACATCCTGCCAAAGCGCCAGCCAGAACGTTCCATCGTGCTTTTGAAACAGCGCTTGCCGCAGATTCGAATTCCCACCCGTCAGCGTGTAATCCAGCGAAGCCGGCGCAAAGGAGTTCCCCGGATCCGAGAGCAGTGCGATCAGATTCTTCACCGCCGCTCCCGCCGGCTTCAGCGCATAATTGGTATCGAACAGCCCAAAGTGGTTCTCCGAGCTTGTGTTGGTGGGGTCCACGTTGTCGTCGAGTAGCTCGTAAAGAAACGTCTTCTCGACGCCCGCATTGTGATAGTCCATCAGCAGCCGGGGAATATATTTCGCCGCAGCGTTCAGCGAGACATAGAACTGCGTCGTCTGTGTCGGCGCATGCACGTAGCCCGTTTCGGTCGACCAGGTGCTCTTCGCTCCGACCATCGCGTTTGATTGCGACAGCCACACGTTCAAGCCCGTCGTCGGCGTGGCAAAACCGGAGGGATACGAGTGAACGTTCCCGCGATCCGCGTACGCCGCCAGATCGCTGAAATTCTGGTACACCGCGTTGTCCGCGATCGCCGGCCCAATGACCGGCACGTTGTTAAACGCCGCGTCCGAGCGGACCGAGTTGTACAGCGCCATCTGCGCCGACTTCAGATTCGCCTGCCAGTTCGGGTCCTTATATTGATCGTATTCGCTTGGCCCCTCCAGCGCCCCCAGCCCCGCTAGCCCTTTCGCTAGCGCGATCAGCGACGGCAACTTCGTTGGATCGAGAACCAACACCGAATTCCCGTCAAAACCATGCTGCTCAATGATCGCGGTCACCTTCGCCCCCGTCGCCGCCGTCACCTGGTTCAGCCGCGCGGTATCGAAAATATGATCGCGCACATTCCGCACCCCCAGCGTTCCAATCGCGCTCACCACCGAGTTCCAATCGTCGTACGACGTCGTCGAGAACCCCAGGTAGTGCGTCGCGTGGATATTCACCCCAATCGAATCGACAAACCCATCCGCTGGCGCAGCAATCACCGGCGCTCCGCGCACAGTCCCCGCAGTCGCAACCGCCATCACGCCGGCGCAAGCCCAACCCCACGCCCATTTCACTTCACGATTCATCTTCTCTCCCATCCCTATTCGAACAACGTCAATCCTGCGACCAGAAGTCGATGACGATCACATCCGCCATCACCGCCCCGTGGTTCTTCCCAAACGCCTTATGCTCCGCATGCGTCAAATAGGTGTCGCGATCCTTGTCCGAAGCGAACGTCAACACAAAGCACCGCGTGAACCCCTTGTTCTTATTCTCCGGACTCACGTTGGTCCCGTAGTGGAGCGACGTAATCCCCGGAATCTTCGCCTTCAAAGCCGCAAACGAATCTTCCAGCGCCTTGATCTGCTCCGGCGTGGTGCCGTCCTTAAACTTGATCGACACCACATGGTACAGCGCCTTCCCGCCGGATTTTTCCTCCGCCACGGCGGCCAGCGTCAATGTTCCCAACAACAGCCCGATGCTGACAAGAGCCATGTTTCGCATGACGCGGAGTATCTCGGGGAACTGCCCTCCACGCAACTGAGAACCGATCAGGAACATCTCGAAGTGCCAGACTGTCATGCTGTGTTACGCCGAAGCATCTAGCCAATATCCTAACCCCGCCCGTTCCCGCTCCCACACCCTCACCCCTCAAGTGTATCAACTGACGTGCCCGCGCTGCCCAATCACCATCTCCTCATCCTCCCCGCGCTGATAGTCGCTATCACCGGCGCGCCGACACACGCCTCCCCCAACCCCGCAACATCCCCCACCTCCGCGTTAATTGCCAAAGCCATGACCCTCCTCGGCCAGAACTGCTACACCTGCCACAACCCCGAT
>JBBRIN010000567.1:0-3298 GCA_038221115.1 Tepidisphaerales bacterium | reverse complement strand
CAGTACCACGGCAGGATCCAGTTTCGATACGAAATGTACGCTGCCAGCGTCCCCATGAGCAAGACCGCCAGCACCAACCCCGCCCGCCGCTCCGCCGACATCCCCCCGCGCAAAGATCCCCGCGCCGCATACTCCAGCGTCCCCACGCTCGGCATTCCGGTTGTCTCCTTGTCCCCTTGTCCTCTTGTCTCTTCTCTCCTGCCGAGCATCACCCAGGCCAGCACCATGATGGGCACAAGAATCCCCTGCTCCTTACACAGCGCCGCAAACAAAAAACACGCCGCAATGCCCACCGCCCTCCTGACCGTGAGCGGCCGGTCGATCAGCAACAGCAATCCCCCCACGATCCCGATCGTCGCCATCGCCTCCGCGCGCCCCACGAGCCCCGCCACGGCCTCCACATGCACCGGATGTGCCGCAAAGATCAACCCCGCGATGAGCCCCGCCCGCCTCCCCGCCAGCCGCGCCCCCAGCAACCCCACCATCGCCGACGCCACCCCATGCAGCACCACGTTTACGACATGAAACGGCCACGCAACCGCCGGATGCGCCCACGCCTGCACGGCAAACGTCATCGAAACCACCGGCCGCCAGATATTATCGAGCCCCTCCTCGAAATACCCCTCGCGCCAAAAGCGCCCCCACTCCCGCGGCGCGTCCAATCGCGGGTCCGTCTTCGCAATCAGCACATCGTCGTAAATAAACGTCCCCGGTACCGTTACCGCATACAACCCCACCCCGAGCAACAACGGCCCCAACCAATGCCACCACCCGTCACGCATGAATTCCGCCATCCGAGCCCGAAGTAAGCTTCATCGTGGCCGACGGGCAGTGTCATTCTGAGGTACCCCGAAGAATCTGCACAACCCGACGAGCGGGCCAGAGCCTTCGGCGTACCTCGGGATGACAGTTGCTCCTCGATGGTGCCGCCCGCAAAGTTCGAGCGTGACGCCCGTCGAGCCAACCCGCATCTCACCGCAGCGCATACCCCGTAAAATATCCGATCATCATCTCGTCCGTCGTCTGCTGCCCATATCGCACCCATTTCGTCGGGTCCGGGTTCGCCGGGTTTTTATCGCTGTTGTCGTACCACGCCGTCCCGCGCAGCACTGTTCCCGCCGGCACGTCGATCGGCTCGCGCAGGTGGTATTCCACCTGCCAGTTAAAATCGTAGCGCGGCACCTCCAGCACCACCTCCGTCCGCCCATCCGGATACGCCAGCTCATACCGCCATGCTTTCCCGCGCACGTGGCCGTGCGGCATGAAGGTCAGCAGCCGCGCCGGCCCCTTGAACTGATATTGCGCCCGCACCACATAATTCCCCTCCCCCGGCGGAATCAAAAAATTCCGCGTCGCCACCGCCTGCGTCACCACTTCATGCTCCGGCGCTCTCTCCGCGTAAATCACCCCGACCTTCGGCGTGTCCTCCACCGCCGTCCCGTCCGGCGTGTAATGAATCTGAAACACCAGCACCGCCCCCTTCGGCAACAACTTCGCCGCCCCCGCCGGATATCGCACCGATCCCTGATTCGGAACCAACGCCGCGAAATATCCGCCCAGCCCTCCCTGCACATCCGGCTGCGCCGCCCCCCGCGCATCCTCATGTGGATACTTCACGAACACCAGCACATGATGCACCACCTGCGGCTGGCTCACCCGAACCTCCACCGCCGACACCCACTTGTCCTCCGTCAGCCCCGTCGCCACCACCACATTCTTATATTGGATCGGCCCCTTCGCCGGCACGCTCACCGGCGACGCCACGGCGAATACCTGATCCGGCTTCCCGATCAGCCACCCCTCCACAAAACTCCGCGCCAGCGGCGCATCCTTCACATCCCCCTCCGGCGCACCCGCCTCGATCCACGCCAGCAGATCCGCCCTGTCCCCTGCTGCCAACGTCCGATCATTCGTCCAATGCCCCACCTTCGCATCCGCAAACCACGGCGGCATCACCCCCTTGTGTACCACCTTCTTAATCATCGCCACATGGTCCTTCATCTCGCCATACGTCCCCAGCCCAAACGGGGCCGCTTCTCCCGCGCGATGACACTCCTGGCAATTCCGCTGCACGATGCGCGACACGCGGTTGTGATAGGTCACCGCCCCCGCCGGTCGATCCATCTGTCCGACGCTCAGCGCACACCCCGGCGCCGTTGTCGCAGCCACCGCCGGCCACTCGCCGCGCAGCGTCGCATCGATCGCATCCGCCAGATACGTCCGCCGCGCCGCAGGCAGCGAATATCCCAAGCCATACTGATCGTCGATCGCCCCGCGATACACCAGCGTCATCGCCCCGTCCAGCACGAACGCTTCGGCGCTGCTGCTCGCCCCCAGCCGCCGCGCAATCGCCCCATCCCGGTCGACGATATACCGCCCGCCAAAGCCCAGTGCCCGCAGGCCATCGAGCGCGCCGCGCATCCGCTCCGCCGTCTCATGCGCATCCGGATTGACCAACAAAAAGCTCATGCCCCCTCGCGACGCAAACCGCTTCTCCAACTCCGCCAGCGTTCCCCCGTACTTCTTCGCCACCGGGCACCCCGCCCCCGTCATGCAGATCACGGTAGTCCGCCCCTCGCCTCGATAATCCGCCAGCCGCCCCGCCTTCCCTTCCAAATCTTCAAACGCAACATCCCCCAGCAGATGCCCCACCCCCGCTTCCGCCCCCGTCATCACCCGCGGCCCCTCGCGCACCGACTCCTCCACTCCCGCACCCATTGCGATTACCAAAAGCATCGACAGACCGGCCGCCCCCACCCACCGGTGCGCAATCCATCCACGCCCTCTTGATACGCTGCACGTCATGGCCGTCCATCATAGCACGGCAACTGCCCCCCTTTACATCAGAATCGGCTTCCCAAGCTTTCGCCGCAGGACTTGCACCTGCCCCACATGCATCGCCAGATGCGGCGGCAAAAGATAAATAACATGCCCGACCGTCGGAAAGAACTGCCGCAGGTTCTCCGGCGCGGGCTTGGCCATGTCCGCCGCCGACAGCGTCGCCACCCATTTGCACACCGCTTCCCGGCCCTTGTCCAACAGCGCCAACAACTCCGCTTTCTTACCCAGCTTCGCCGGATCGTTCTCCGACGCCGTCTCACGCTTGTATTTCTCCGCAAACCCCGCCGGCAACTCGACGACGGTCTTTCCCGCACACGCATTGATCATGTCGGCTTCCGCCGCAATCAAGTGCCCCAACTGCCACAACGGCGTGTTGGCGCTCGGCACCGGCCGCTGCGCCAACTCGGCGTCTGACATATCCGCCAGCGTCATCTTGAGCATTCCTGAATCCTGGCGA
>JBBRIN010000566.1:0-3298 GCA_038221115.1 Tepidisphaerales bacterium | reverse complement strand
TTGGGGACGTGAACGAACAACGGGCCTCACAACTGACTTCGAATCGCCAGGGTGTCATCTCGGTCGCGCGAAAGCAGCTCCTCGTCATCGCGCCGACTCACTTTCGCTTGTGGGACGATGCGGGTCATGCGCTGCTCACCGCGCTGTCCGACGAGTCAGAGAATATTGCGCACCTGGATCCGGATGATCCCGCCCAGGCGTCGGCGCTGGGTTTATCCCTCGCTGCAAATTCAAAGCGCGCGGTGATCGCAGCGAATCGGGGACGAGCTGATCTGCCGGAGGTGCTCGGAGCTGAAGTGCCACTGATTTCATGGATCACAGAGCCGCGCGTGCCGGCCTTCAATCCCCAATACCCTCAAGATGCGCTGATCCTGGCCGACGAAGCGTGGCGCGCTCCAGCCAAAGCGGCGGGGTGGCCGGCGAGCCAGCTTCACGTCGCCTCGTGGCCGCGCGCAGCGTTGCCGCCCGCTCCTGCATCGCCGTCGATCGCCCTCATCGGTGACGCGCGCTCGCTCGAGACGCCGATCACCGAGTTGGAGCTTTCCAGCCATCACATTCTGTGGGAGATGATTCGATCCGATCTGGCGCATGATCCGCTGAGCCTCGGCTCAGACATCGACGCCTTTCTGAACCGGCGAATGGCCAAGCTGGGAATCGCGGCTGAAGGGTTCGACCGCGTCAGGTTCGTGCAGCAATTGATCCTGCCCGCGTATCAGCAGGGCTTGGCCAGGATCCTGCTCAACGCAGGGCTTCCGCTGAAGCTCTTTGGACGTGGGTGGGATGAGCTTCCGTCACTTCGCGAAGCCTGGGCTGGCCCGATCCTCGACCGCGATGCGTTTGGCGCGGCCGTCGCCGACGCATCCGTACTGGTCTACGCCTGGCCTGCCCGAAGCGCCCATGCGATCGACGGCCTGGGCCGCCCGGTGCTGTGGGTTCCCTCGCGCGATCCCAATCAATGGGTCCGGGCCGCCAGGGGCCTGCTGCGAGGCCCTCCGGCGGCGCCGCCCCCGCAGCCCTCGATCAACGCCGTCCTATCCTCCATCATTTCATAGCCTGCGGATCTTCACTTCTCACGCGCACCACCCCCCGCGCCTCGCTACAATATCAGCATGAGCAAAACCCCCGCTCTTGCCGTGGCGATCGTGATGATCGCGGTGGGTCTTATCTCCCGGGTGTCGCGCGGCGACGTCGCCCCACCCGCTCCGGCCGCCGTCTCCGCCGCCCCAACCTCCCCCACCCCCGCGGCCATCGTCGGCCTCCGCGGTGAGATCGACGATTACAACCGCGACTCCTTCGTCAAACGCTTCAACCAGGCCAAGGCCGAAGGCGCCAAAACGATCATCGTCGAAATCGACACATGGGGCGGCCTGGTCACGTCCGGCCTGAAGATCTCCGGCTTCCTGAAACGGCAGACCGATGTCCACACGATCGCGTTCGTCAACGACCGCGCCATTTCCGCCGGCGCCATGATCGCGATGGCGTGCGACGAGATCGTGATGACGGACGTTGCCATGCTGGGCGACTGCGCCCCGATCTCCATCCGCTCCGATGGCTCCATGCAACCGATGCCGGTGGATGAGCGGGCGAAGGTGACCAGCCCGATCGACGCGGACTTCACCGAAAGCGCGCAGCGCAACCACCACGACGTGCTCCTGGCCAAAGCCATGGTCGACGCCGGCGTCGTCGTTTACTGGGTGCAAAGCCCATCCGGCGAAAAGCGATTCGTCGGTGAAACCGAATATCAGGAACTCACCCAGGACGGCTGGAAGCCCGTCGAGGGCGTTCCCAATCCGGTCGACCCGAAGGACCGGCTACTCACCGTCGATACGCAGCTCGCCCTCAAGCTCGGCATCGCCAGCGCCAAGGCGACGACCGCCGAGCAGCTCGCGCGGGACCGCAATCTGAATGTGATCGCAACCTTCAACAGCGGTTTTGGCGAAGCGATGGTCGCGTGGCTCAACAGCGGTTGGGTGCGGATGCTGCTGATTACGATCCTCGGCGCAGCCCTCTACGCCGCGCTGCACGCGCCCGGCCATGGCGCGGCAGAAGCCCTCGCGGTCACCACCCTCGGCCTGCTCCTCGGCGTGCCGCTGCTCACCGGATACGCGGCGTGGTGGGAGATCGTCCTCATCCTCGGCGGCCTGGCGATGATCGCCTTTGAAATCTTTGTCTTCCCCCACGCCGGCATCATGATCATCGCGGGGGCGCTGATGATGCTGATCGGCCTGGTGCTCACGTTCGTCGGTGCCGAACCCGACGGATCGCGCATCGTGCCGACCCTTCCGGGCACGATGGACTCGCTAAAACACGGCCTGGCGTTCGTCACCGGCGGATTGATCTGCTCGGCGTTCCTCTGCTGGTGGCTGAGCCGGTACCTGCCCAACCTGCCCTACTTCAATCGCCTCGTTCTCACCGCCACCAGCGGGGGTGGAAGCACCGATGCGGCGCCGTCGCTCGTCACCACCGGCGGCCTGGTTCCCGCGCCGCAGTCAACCTGGCCACCGGTCGGCTCGCTCGGCCGCGCCACCACGCCGTTACGTCCCGGCGGCTCGGCTGAGTTCCCCGATTCCACCGGCACCGACGTCCGCGTTTTCTCCGTCGTCAGCGAGTCCGGCTTCCTCCCCGCCGGTTCACCCGTTATCGTGCGCGAAGTGGGCGCCGGTCGCGTCCTGGTGAGGTCGACCGTTTAAGACGTAGCCGGGATGCAGGAATCTCTTCTCCCGGCCAATCTAAAAAAGGACCCGCATGTACCCGCTGCTTGCAGAGACCAACAATCTCGTGATCGGACTGATCATCTTCGTCCTGATCATCGTGCTCGTCTTCTTCTTCGCCGCCTTCCAATTCATCGGCCTGTACATTCGCGCCATGACCAGCGGCGCGCGCGTGAGCATGGTCGAGCTTCTGGGAATGCGGCTGCGCAAGGTGAACGCCGACGTCATCGTCCAGTCGCGCATCCGCGCGGTGAAATCGGGGCTTGAGATCAGCCAGTCGCAGATGGAATCGCACGTCCTGGCGGGCGGCCGGCTCCCGAACGTGATCAGCGCGATGATCGCCGCCAACAGCGCCAACATCGACCTGCCGTGGAAGGTGGCCACGGCCATCGACCTCGCCGGCCGCGACATCCTCGACGCCGTGCAGACATCGGTGAATCCCAAGGTCATTGACGTTCCGAGCCCGTCCATGGGGCAGCTCACCATCGACGGCCAGGCGAAGGACGGCATCGAGCTGAAGGTGAAATCCCGCGTCACCATTCGCACCAACATCCGCCAGTTGGTGGGCGGGGCAACCGAGGAAACCG
>JBBRIN010000565.1:0-3299 GCA_038221115.1 Tepidisphaerales bacterium | reverse complement strand
CCCCCTGGTGGGGGCGGCCCCGCCCCATCCCGTCCTCCGGCGGGCCTTTGCGGGGGGGGGGGGGGGGGCTGGGGGGGCGGGTGTTCTGGGTGACGCATCACGATCTGAGATTTCCCGGGTACGAAGAGCAGGCGCGCATGGGCTGCCCGGAGATTGTCGGCGTCGACGCCGCGGTGAATGGACACATTCATCGGGAGCTGGGGAACGTGGTTCGCGGCCAGACGACCTGGCTCAACCCCGGCAATCTCACGCGCGTCTCGCGCGGCGATGCAACGCGGGCGCACGAGCCGGCGGTGCTTCGCCTGGACGTGACCTGCGACGGCGACTGGACCACCAGGCGGGTAACCGTGCCACACCTCCCGTTCATGGAGGTGTTTCATCCCGAAGTCACATCAACGGAGCCGCGGGTCAATGATTCTCTGTTCATCCGCGAGCTAGCGGCCTTGGAATCGGCGCGGACATCGGGCGGGGCGGGTCTGAGGGCGTTTCTGGATGCGAACCTGCCGCAGTTCGCGCCGCGCGTCGTCGAGGAAATCGAAGCTCTTGCACGGGAGGTGCTGCCGGATGGCCACTGAATCCAACCAAACCAAGAAGCTGGACATCGAAGCGCTGAAGGTCCAGCATCGCGTGCTGGAAAAGCTCAAGACGACGGAGGAGGCCAACCTCGCGAATGCCAACAAGGCTTTGGAGGACTTGAAGACCGAGGCCCGAAAGGAATACGCCACGGACGACCTGGCGAAGCTGCGGGCGAAGCTGAAGGAGATGGAAGAGGAGAACGAGCGATTGCGCGCCGAGTATCAGAAGCACCTGGAGACGATTCAGGCGAACCTGGACAAGGTGACGAAGGAGTTTGAGGATTCGGGACGGAGCGAGGAATGAGCAACGTGGCGGCGTCATTTCAGGAGGCGCTGCCGGCTGCGCCGACGGCGCTGCGCCGCGCCTACGACAAGCTGGACGGACAGCGGCAAACGCTGGCTGACGCGCAGCTCCACCGCAACGGTGAACTGTCGCGGCTGGCGGAATATCTGGCGGTGGCTCCGGAGGTGGAGTCGGCGCTGAAAGCGCTCGGCGAGGAGTTGTTCGGAAAGCTGACGAAGCTGATCGAGGAGAATCTCACCCTGGCATTGCAGGAGGTCTTAAGCCAGCCGATCCGCGTCAAGGTCGAGCGCGAATTCAAGAACCACCGCGCGACCATGGGCTTTCACATCGAACGCGGCGGCCACGCGGAGGACATCATGAAAGGCCAGGGCGGCTCCGTCGCTAACGTGCTCTCCGTGGGGCTGCGCCTCTTTGCGCTGTCGCAATCGGACCCGAAGCGTCATCGGCGATTCCTGGTGCTCGATGAGCAGGATTGCTGGCTCGCGCCGGAACTGGTGCCGAGGTTGGTGAAAATCATCCACGATGCGGGGACGGCGCTCGGAATTCAGACGCTTCTGATCAGCCATCATGACCCTCGGGCGTTCGCGGAGTATGCGGACCGGATCTACCGTTTTACACCGACGGTCGAGGGAGTAAGTGTGGATGACGTCACGCCGGGCGCGAGCCATCCAGATTAGCGGCGGTCCGTGCGGGTGCGTGGACGGCGTAAGGCGGTAGACTGAAGGGCATCAACCGGAGCGTGCGGCATGGCCATGGTCAACGTGCAGATATGGGACGCAACGGGGAACAAGAAGCAGGACGTGGACATGCCGGACGACGTACCGATGAATCGCATCCTGGCCGTGCTGCTGGCGAAGATGAGCTTCCCGGAGTTTGCGCCGGATGGGCAGCCGTTGAGTTACAAGTTTCAGCACCGCTCGAGCGGCAAGCAGTTGCTCGATACCCAATGCCTGAAGGATGTGGGCGTGAAGGACGGCGACGTGCTGCGCCTGCAGCCGGAGATTACCGCCGGTTGAGGGGGGAGGGCCCTTTTCCCACTCGATCAAGATCCAGCAAGGCATTGCAGCACGTCACCTGAGACCGCGTCAACCGTCAGCCTTGCATCATAGCTGGGGCCTCTTACTCGAGGCGGATTCACGTGAGGAAAAGTAACGATATATTTGTTGCCGGACAACTCAACCACTGGCGGTCGTTCATCTTGAAGCTCCAACTTCCCGACCAGGTAGCGTCGTGAGATTTTGACCACTTCCGATGTGTCAAGGACGTGCGAGATTTTCGGCGTTACTAGCGAACCTCCGTCAGGCTGCGTGGCGCCTTGCCGCGCGGGAAGCGCACTCGTCGTCGGGGCGGACGTACCGCGGACCACGCGCTGCGTCGCTGGGACGGTAGACGGCTCGCTAGAGCGCCTCCGGCACCCGGTGAATGTCGCTGAAAACTCCGCCGAGACGGTGAGCCAGATTAGAGCGAGGCGGCCCCTTTCGTTCATGGAAGTTGCTCGCTGTCGGGACCTCACGGTTTTGGCTTCTTCGCGGCCCGCTTCAGCTCTTTCTTCACCAGGGCCTGGGCTTGTTTCAGGATGCATTGGGCATATTTGAAAGTGCATTCGATTTGCTTGAGGGGTGATGGATTGACCCCGATGCACTTCTTGTAATCATCGTGGCACTTGTCGATGGATGACATCCGGGTGACTCCTCTGGTGAATCGTAACCATCTGCCGCCGGCTCAACGATGACGGCAAAGCGGATGGGGGACGGCGGCCGGGGGGGCGGGGACATCATACCGGTTGCCGCAAACGCCGGGCAATGTCTTGCCTCCGATGCGCCAGCGCCTTCCCCGTTTCGCTTGCCGTGATATCCTTGCGCCACACCGGCGGAGCGATATTCGGCGCGGCCGGTCAGGTGAATCAGAGGTTTCCGCCGCTCCCTTCAGAAATCCGCCGCTCACCTATGACACACACCGCCACCGTCACGTATTCGCGCGAGGTCATTCGAAGAGCTGTGGGCCGATTCTGGCTGAGGTTCATTGCGTGGCATGGCTTTGTCACGATCGGCGTTTGCATCGTCGCTTGCGCAGGACTGCTTTTGGACGGCAACCGATCGTGGATTGTTGGTGCACTGGGTGCAACTGCCATCCTGCTGCTGACCATGGCCGCATCCGTGTATTTTGTCTTCCTTCGCCGATCGCTCTGGAAGTTCGATCGGATGTCTACCAAGTCCATTCGTTTTCAGTTTTCCGAAGACGGCGTCTCGTACGTCTCGGACCTGGGAAGCTCAACGCTCTCCTGGCGAACCGTCGAACAGGTCTGGCGCTTTCCGGACGCATGGCTGTTGTTCGTCGCCAGGACAACGTATATCACGCTGCCGATTGCAGAGGTCGACGAGACAACGCGCTCGTTCATTGTTGACCAGGTGGCTAGGCAC
>JBBRIN010000564.1:0-3310 GCA_038221115.1 Tepidisphaerales bacterium | reverse complement strand
CATGAGCGGGCTGTTGGAAACCAGCGGCTTGACGCCTTCGGCTTCGTAGGCGGTGAACTTCAGGGCGCCAACCCACAAAAGCACGGCGACCAGCCCGTACCGAAGTGCGAAACCGCCGACGCACAGCATGGTGTCGCCGGTCGTGCTGATCTGCATGTCTGTCCGCGCGTGTGATATTGGCGTTGACACGTTTGCCATGTTGAGGACCTCGTAAAAAAATGTTTTTCATGATGCGTGTAGGATCGGTAAAGCGAAACGGCTGGGCGACTCAGCAGACGACTCGTCAGGGGCGCGCTCGATCCGGCCCACGGTTTCACCCTCGACCCGAATGGCCGTCACATCGGGCGCGGCTTCATAGATCGCCTGTTCGATGGCGTCCTTAAGCGTCACGGCGGACGACGGACAGCCGTGGCAACTGCCTTGCATCTGCAAATGCACGACGTCGCCCTCGATGCCCAGCAGTTCGACGTTGCCGCCGTGCGAGCGGAGATAGGGTCGTACCTTCTCCAAGGCCTGCCGCACGCGCGTCTCAACGTCCAGGGGATGAAGGCCATGCAGCAGAAGCAGGCTGCCGACGAGATCGTCGTGGGCCAGAGAGTCGATGATGGATCGGCCCGATTCTCCGGCCTGTGCGATGTGTTCGAGCATCCTGCCCAATCCGGTGCCGTGGAGTTCCAGAAGGCTCGCGACGATCTGCCGCGCCTGATCGCGCGCGGCGGGATCTCTGAAGCGGTCGATCTCCTGAACCAGCGTCTCGATCCTCTCGATTCGCGAGCGGAATTCATTTTCGTCCGCGGCACTATTCATGATGGCTCCAATGCAAGACAGAGCAAACGTCGCGCTGGGCGAGCTATTTTTGAATTCCAAACATCGGCGCGTGATGCGCTTCGAGCGTCTTGCCGCCGCCCAGATACATATGCACGCCGCAGGGCAGGCATGGGTCGAAGCTGCGCACGGTTCGCATGATGTCGATACCCTTGAATTTGTCCGGCCCGTTCTCTTCGAAAAGCGGTGTGTTCTGGACCGCGTCCTCGTAAGGCCCGGGCGTGCCGTAGCTGTCGCGCGGGTTGGCGTTCCAAGGGGTGGGCGGATACGGATGATAGTTGGCGATCTTGCCGTCGCGGATAACCATGTGATGCGAGAGCACGCCGCGCACGGCCTCGTGGAAGCCGCAGCCGATCGCCTCTTCGGGCACTTTGAATTCGTTCCAGGTTTTGACGTTGCCTTTGTGCAGCTCGGCCAACGCCTGCTCGACGAAGTAGAGTGCCGCCGCCGCCGCGTATGCCTGGAAATAGGTGCGCGCTCTATCGCGCTCGATCGTGTTGCTCCACTTGGGAATTCTCCACTCGAATTCGACTTCGGGCTTGAGCGCGGTTTTGGGCAGATAAATTTTGACGCTCTGCCCGGTCGATTTGATGTAACCGATGTCCACCAGCCCCGCCAGCGCCGTGGCCCACAGCCGCGCAATCGGTCCGCCACCGGTGTCCAACGCCAAATGTTCCTTCGTGCGCTGATCGTACCAGCGCGGCGACATGACCCAACTGTAGTTGCCCTTGAAATCGCGCTTTTGCGGCCGCGGCGTGGTGGTCTGGTTCCAGGGATGGTTCCGATCGACCGGATTGCCGAGCGGGTCCGTCTTGACGAACATCTCACCTTGCTCCCAGCCGTCGTAGTAGGAGCTGCCCAGCAGAATGCGGATGTTCAGGTTGATGTCCACGAGGTCGGTGGTGACGAGCTTGCCATCGATGACGATGCCCGGGGTGACGTACATCGCGCGGCCCCATTTGGACATGTTCTTATAGGTGTAGTCGCAGACGTTGGGGTCCTGAAACGAGCCCCAGCAACCGAGCAGAATGCGCCGGCGGCCGACCTCTTCGTATCCGGGCAGGGCTTCGTAGAAGAAGTCGAACAGGTCGTCATGAAGCGGCACGACCTTTTTCATGAACTCGACGTACTTCATCAGCCGGACCAGGTAGTCGGTGAAGAGTTGAACGGTTGGCACGGTTCCCACACCGCCGGGATAGAGCGTGGAGGGGTGAACGTGCCGGCCTTCCATCAAGCAGAACATCTCGCGCGTCAGGCGGCTCATAACCAGCGCTTCGCGATAGAACTCGCCGGTAAAAGGGTTGAGCGCCGTCATGATGTCGCTCATGCGACTGTACCCGTGTTCGGCGGCGTGCGGACATTCAGTCTTCTGCGCCTTTTCCCACACGCTCGGATTAGTTTCCTTCACCATCTGCTCACAGAAGTCCACACCGACCAGATTATCCTGGAAGATGTTGTGGTCGAACATGTACTCGGCGGCCTCGCCGAGGTTGACGATCCACTCGGCGATGTTGGGCGGGCGGACGCCGAACGCCATGTTCTGCGCATAGGTGGCACAAGTGGCGTGATTGTCTCCGCAGATGCCGCAGATGCGGCTGGTGATGAAATGGGCGTCGCGCGGATCCTTGCCCTTCATGAAGACGCTGTAGCCGCGGAAGATCGAGGAAGTGCTGTGACACTCGGCGACCCGGCGGGCGTCGAAGTCGATTTTCGTGTAGATGCCCAGGCTCCCGACAATTCGGGTGATCGGATCCCAGGACATGTCGACCAGTTTTCGGGTCTTAGTGTCGGCGCTTTTTGCGGAGGCGGTGTCGGTGGTCATTGCTTGAATCCTTTCCGGTCGTCTACTGGTAGGTGGTAGGTTGATAGCCGGTCGTCAGCTCGGGGCGGGCGTGACGCCACTTGGGTTCCTTGTTGACGGTCTTCATGGTGAACCCGCGCAGGGCGCGGATCACGCGGCCGTAGATGGCGATGGCGGTGCCGGAAAGCTTGGAGCCCGGCGGGGCATCCATGAACGGCATGAACTTGTCGGGGAAGCCGGGCATGGTGCACCCGATGCAGATGCCGCCGACATTGGGGCAACCCCCGATGCCCGCCATCCATCCGCGCTTTGGGACGTTGCAGTTGACGACCGGCCCCCAGCATCCGATCTTCACCAGGCACTTGGGGGAGCCGTACTCGTGGGCGAAATCCGCCTGCTCGTAGTAGCCGGCGCGGTCGCAACCGTCGTGAACGGTCCTTCCAAAGAGCCACGTCGGACGAAGCTGATCGTCCAGTGGGATCATCGGCGCCAGCCCAGCGACCTGGTAGAGCAGATAGAGCAGCGTCTCCATAAAATTGTCGGGTTGGACGGGGCAACCGGGGACGTTGACGATGGGGATCTGGGCCTTGGATTTCCAATCCCAGCCGAGGTAATCGCACAGGCCCATGGCGCCGGTGGGGTTGCCTTCCATGGCGTGGATTCCGCCGTAGGTGGCGCAGGTTC
>JBBRIN010000563.1:0-3317 GCA_038221115.1 Tepidisphaerales bacterium | reverse complement strand
GGCATCGCGCGAAGGTGGGGGTCGACGAGGGATTCGCCGGTGATGGGGCCGAGCAGGCGGGCAACGGGCTCGGCGTTGCGGCGGAAGAGGCCACCGATGCCGGCGAAGACGGCGTGCAGCACGTTGACGATGGGCCAGCGGGCGACGCGGCGAGCGAGGCAATCGTCGAGAATGGCCTGACGATGCAACGGCTCATCGAGAAGCTTGGGGAGGACGCCGTCGAGCAAGGGGCCGCCGAGGCGGTCGTGAACGGTGTCCTCGGCCTCCTGCTGCAGGCGGGCGATGCGGGCGGCGCGGGCCGGGAGATCCTGCTCATCGAGCCACGCGAGGACCGAGGATTTCTGGCGAAGGGCGGCTTTGGCGAGCGAATCACGGACGGCGTCTTCGGATTTCTGCTGCGCAAGCAGCTCGCGCAGAGCGGGGAGGTCATAACGTTCTGCATAGATCGCGGCGATGGCCCAGATGCGCGGGGGGTCGGTCAAGGACAGCACGCGCTGAAGGCGGG
Organism: Tepidisphaerales bacterium; assembly: GCA_038221115.1. Classification (GTDB taxonomy): domain Bacteria; phylum Planctomycetota; class Phycisphaerae; order Tepidisphaerales; family Tepidisphaeraceae; genus JANXVV01. The sequence continues at coordinate 2,812 of JBBRIN010000563.1, read as the reverse complement.
CGGCGTAATCCTGTTGGAGTTCGGGGATCGCTCCGTCCCGATCCACCTGGTCGACCTTATTCAGACAGAAGACGAAATTCGCAGGCGCGTTTCCCGCGGCCACCTTGGCCAGCAGTTCCTGGGGCTGGCGGTCGGCGTACTTTTCCACGCTTTGCACCCAGATGGGGAAGAGCATGTGGCGGAGCATCTTGCGGGTGACGGCAAAATGATCCGACCAATGGCTATCGACATCTGGCAAATCGAGGAGCACTTGGCGGCGAAGGTGGGCGATCGTGTGCGGGACGATGGTGAATTGTGCGGGGACTTCTCGATCGAGCAAATCGGTGAGGGCAGCGGCCTGTGATTCGTGGGCGTAGGCGATGACTTGCTCGGTGCCGGGGCCGTGGCTGGTGCGGGCGGTGATGTCGTGGCCGACGAGGGCGTTGACGAGGGCGCTTTTGCCGACGTCTTTTCCGCCGATGAGGCCGACGAGGTAGAAGGCGGCGTTCGTCGGGCGCTGGTCGGACAGGACGGGGGCGTCGGCGTCGAGCCAGGTGGGCGCGGGCACGCCGATGAGGGTGATGACGGAGCGGACGAGTTGGTCGAGGTCGGGGGACATGATCAGGTTGCCGACGAATCGGGTTGAACGGCCTCAATCAGTTCAGCCGCGGATTGCTCCAGATGATTTAACGTGTTTGGCGCAGGCGCCTGGTCGCGGAGCCAGGCGCAGACGGATTCGATCTGCTGGTGAGCGAGTTCGGCAAAGCGCTCGCCGATGCGGCGGTTGGTTTGGCGCACGCGGTTGGTGACTTCGTTGCTCAATTTTTCGGTGAGCCAGGTGGCGAGGCTGAAGCCGCCGATGATCATCAGGTCGATGTGGCCGAAGAAGACGTGATGGGTGGCGACGATGAGGGCGAGCAGGTAGGGCGCGGCCTCGGCCCATTGGACGAGCTTCTGGCCGCCGGGCAGGTGGCGGAGGAGGCGGAGGATCAGCAGGGTATCGCGGGGGGTGGCGTTCCAGCGTTTTTCGAGCCAGTCACGGAGCTGGGCCAATTCCTCATCGGCGATGTTTCCGGCGAGTGCCGGATCGAGGCGGGCGGCGAGGTAGCCGGGGGAGCGGTCGACGAGCCAGCGTTCGACGATGGGGCTGGAGCGAAGCGTGTCGTCGATGCGGCTCTGGACGATGGCGAACTGCTCGGTAAGCCCGGCGCGGAAGTCGGGGGCCTTGGCGTCGGCTTCGGCGTTTGGATCGGCCGGATCGTTGAGGCGTACGGACTTGCCCTTGATGACGGTGTCCCAGAGGGTGCGCGGCAGGCGGACGAGCATGCCGGGAACCTGGCGGACGCGCTCCATCATGCGGCCGGGCCCCATGAGGTAGAGGATGCTGCGCTGCTGAAGGCGTCGCTGAAGCTGCTGGGTGATCGGGTTGACGTCGACGCCGGGCTCGGGGGCTTCCATGCCGTGCAGGGCGGCGGTGAGGCGATCGGCTTCGGCGCGATCCTGGCGGAGGGGGCCGACGATCTGGTCCATCAAACGGCCGGCGAGATCGGCGGCGCGGTTGGCCAAACCTTGGGGATCACTCGTTGCGGGGAGTTGGATTAAGGCGGCGGCTAGAGCGGATAGATCGGCGCCCGGGGGAGGGGGCCAGGCGGCGTCATCACGGGGGATGGCAAAGATGCGGGCGTCGGGCCAATCGCGCGTGGTGAGCTGGCGTGCGTAATCGTCGATCACCGCGGACTCTTCGCACTTGTTCATCGCGAACAGCGCGGGAATCGCGTAGCGCCGCGCCAGGCGGTAGTTCGGAAGCAGCTCGGTCATCTGGTACTCTTCTGGCGTGACGAGGAAGAGGATGGCGTTGGCCCAGCGGAAGGCGCGGTCGGCCTGGAGGTGATGCAGCGGTTGGTCGCCGTCCACGTCGGGGGTGTCGACGAGGGTGACCTGGGCGGCCAACGGTGCATCGGAGGTGGCGATGACGAGGTGATCGGGTTCACCGCGCGCGGGGAGCGATGCGGCGGGTTCGTGGGCGATGCTGAGCCAATCCTCGGGAAGTTGCTGGGCGTTGGCGACAATGGCGACCGCGCCGGCGGTGTGCGTCCGGCGGAAGCTGGTCGCGGAGAGGTTGCCGGCGAGGAGGCGGTTGACGACGGTGCTCTTGCCGGTGCCGGTGCCGCCGAGGATGGCGATGATGGGCGGATGCTTCGCGGCATCGTCGCGCAGGTGAAAGCGAAGGGCGGCGGCGTCGGATTGCCAACGATCCAGAGCCGCGGCAACAGGTGCCGGGAGGGCGGCGCGCAGGGCCGACAGGTCTTTATCGAGGGAGGCCAGTCGCGAATCGAGCCAATGGGGGCGCAGGGGCATGGCGGGTGAGTGTATTTACCATAAACGCAGGTACGGATGAATGATGGCGAAAGGTATGGTAGGGTCATCGTGTGAATCCATGGCGGATGCTTGGCGCGGTGTTGCTGCTGGCGCTGGTGGTGCGCCTGGGGTGGGGGCTATCGCGGCCGAGCGATGCGGCGTCGATCGAGGCGTTGCCGGATCAGCGGGAGTACCTGCAACTGGCGAATCACCTGCTGCATGGGCAGGGGCTGCGGTTTTTCGATCCGCGGTTTAACTCGGACGTTGTGGCGTATCGGATGCCGGGGTATCCGCTGTTTGTGGCGGCTTGTGCGGGCATGCCGCAACTGACGCGGGTGGCGCAGGCGTTCATCGACACCTCCACGGTGCTGGCGATCTACCTGCTCGCGCGGCGCTGGCTGGCGGAGTGGCCGAGCGTTGTGGCGGCGGCGATGGTCGCGTTCAACCCGTTCCTGATTTACTTCAGCGGTCTCAT
>JBBRIN010000562.1:0-3319 GCA_038221115.1 Tepidisphaerales bacterium | reverse complement strand
TCTTCCAACCTTAATGTCGGCTGGGTGGTCGCATCTGGGGCATCTTTTTTATCGGCATCCGCCGCCTGGGTGGTCGCCGGATACAGGAGGGCCTTGATGGCGGTCATCTTGTCGCGGCTCAGGGTGCCGTTCTGAAACAGGTACGCGACACCAACCGCGCCGACGAGGAAGTTGAGCGCCAGGGTCAGCATCACCACGGTGAGGAGCTTTTTCATCGGGTCTCCTCAGATAGAGCGGCGTTTTCGAGTTGGCGGCGATAGCTCATTTGCATCGCCACCTCGTCCAAGGCGGCGGCCTCTTTGCGATTCAGCTCGGCTTGCCAGGCCTGATGCTTTCGCTCGCGAAGCTTTTCCAGCACCTTGCGCTCCTTGGCGGCTTCAGCCAGGGCCCTGCGAGCTTCATCGAGCTTCAACTGCACCAGCCCCATGTTCTGCGCAATCTCCATGGCCCGGCGCTGGGTGGCCATCAGGAATCGGCGGTGGGCGGTGAGGAAGTTGACGTCGACCTTGCCGATCAAACGGTTCTGGCGGACGTCGTCGTTGGTTGCCTGCACCTGCGCATCCAACGCCCGAAGTTGCGCCTCTAATTGCGACAGCTGCGCCTGAACCTCCGCCAGCGTGCGTTGGCGCGCCTGCTCCAGGTTTTTACGGTGGCGGAGAACGCCTTCGAGTTTGAAAACAAATTGAGCCATGGGTTACCGGCCCGTCAGGCGGCGGCTCCTCGGGTTGGCGCTTTGCCCGTTTTGGCGGCTTGAGCGGCGTGCACTTTGAGCGCCTTTTCCATCTGGTCGATCCACGTGCTCAGCTCGAACAACTGCCTTCGCGATTGTTCGAGGGTGCTTGGTTCGCCAGGACTTTGGCGCAGGTATTGGAGAATCTTCGGCCGCGCTTGTACGGCGAGGTCGTATTCGAGATTTGCGCCAGGGATATAGGCTCCGATATTCACCAGGTCTTCAATCGTCTGATACGTGTGGACGAGCGAGAGCACGCGCAGCGTAAAGCGAATTTGTTCGGCATCGCAGACGTCGGGGCGCACGCGGCTGATGCTTTGCAGCACGTCGATGGCGGGGAAATGCCCCTGATTGGCCAGTGAGCGGTTGAGCCAGAGGTGGCCATCGGTGATGCCCTTAACGGCATCGGGGATGGGCTCGTTGAAATCGTCGCCCTCGACGAGGACGGTGTAGAAGCCGGTGATTGAGCCAGTGTCGGTCTTGCCGGCGCGCTCGAGAATCTGGGGGAGAAGTGCGAAGACGCTGGGCGGGTAGCCCTTGGTGGCCGGGGGTTCACCGGCGGCGAGGCCGATGAGGCGCTGGGCATGACAAAGCCGCGTCAGGCTGTCCATCAGCAGCAGGACGTTCTTGCCCTGATCCCGGAAGTACTCGGCAATGGTGGTAGCGACGCGGGCGGCGCGGACACAGAGGGGCGGTGGATCGTCGCCGGTGCTGACGATGAGGACGCAACGAGCCATGCCTTCGGGGCCAAGGCTTTTGGAGAGGAACTCCTGCACTTCGCGACCGCGCTCACCGATCAGAGCGACCACGGAAACATCGGCACTGGTGTTTTTGGCGATGGAGGAAATAAGGGTGCTTTTGCCAACGCCGGGGCCGGAGAAAATGCCCATGCGCTGACCGAGGCCGCAGGTGTGCAAGCCATCAATGGCACGAACGCTGGTGGCGATCGGTTCATGAATATTACGGCGCGTCAGCGCGGCGACGCTGCGAGTATCAATTCGGCGGGAGTTGCAGATAGGGAGGCGGCCCTTATCGTCGATGGGAACGCCGAAGGCATTGAGAACTCGGCCGAGAAGGTCGTTCGAGCAGGCGATGCGCGGGGCGGAGGCGGTGATCTCGATTGAATCGCCGCGCGCGACACCGGCCATCGCGGAGAGCGGCATGAGGAGCGTCCGGTCGTTGCGGAAACCGATGACTTCGGCGGTGGCAGTGCGGCCGCCAAAGCTGTTGATGCGGCAGATCGATCCGATGGGAATGGGAAGGTCTACGGCCTCGACGGTCAGGCCGCTGATGCCGTGGACCTTGCCGGCGACGCGAAACGGCATTGCGGCGTCAGTGGCTTCGAGTTGAGCGGCGAGAAGCGACATGCAGAGGTCAATTCGCCTCCTGCGAGGTGCTGGGCAACAGTTCTGAGGCGATGCGGTCTAACTGGACGTCGAGGTCACCATCGATGAGGCCCTGCCGGGTGAAGAGGCGACAACCGCCGGGGGCCATCGCCTCATCTTCCACGAGCTCGACATGCTGGAGCGTCGGAAACTGGAGTTTCAAGCGCGGCAGGACGTCGTCGAGCACACCGCGATGCCTGGGGTGGATCGCAATGCGGACATCGTGGGCGCCGGTGACGAGGTGGAGAGCTTCGGTGACGTTTTCGATGACCACCGTCGGGTCGAGCTGACCCTGCCGCTTAGTGATGCGCTCCGCGATTTTTACGGAGAGGGCGATGACGTCGCGCAGCACGGCGGCTTCCATCTCCTGCCGATGCTCGTTCAGCTCCGACATGGCTGCAACGAGCGATTCGACCATCGCCGTCATCTGGGCGCGGTTCTCGTTAAGCGCTTGCTCGTGTCCAAGCTTGCCGCCTTCTTCCATGCCCTTGGCGACGCCTTCGTCGAACCCTTCGGCCAAGCCATCGGTGTGGGCGCGGCGGCGAAGGTCCTCGGCGGCGATCTGCGTCTCCTGCAGAATCTGATCGGCTTTGGCGCGGGCGCGCAGGAGGATGGCCTTGGCGTGCCGTTCGATGTCGGCCATCGAAAATGCCGCGAGGCGGGCGGAGGGGGCGAGTTCGGCTTTGATCAGACCCATGAGTAGTTGTTGGTTGTTAGTTGTTGGTTTTAGTTGCGGCAACCAACAACTTCCTCAAACAACCATTTCCTTTTCACCGCCACGGCCGGCGATGACGATCTCGCCGGCGTCTTCGAGGCGGCGGACGATGTCGACGATCTTTTGTTGCGATTGTTCCACGTCGCTGACGCGCACCGGGCCCATGTACTGCATGTCCTCCTGAATCAGTTGCGCGGCGCGCTCGGACATGTTCTTGAAGATCTTGTCCTTGAGCTCCTGGCTGGCGGTCTTGAGCGCCAGGGCCAGCTCGTCGTTGTCGACTTCCTTGAGCACCGCTTGAATGCCCTTGTCGTTGACGAGAAGGATGTCCTCGAAGACGAACATCAGGCGGCGGATCTGCTCGACGAGCTCGTTGTCTTCCTGTTCGAGGTTTTCGAGGATCGCCTTGTTCGTCATGCGGTCGGTCACGTTCAGAATCTGCGCGACGGCCGGGACGCCCCCCGCTTTTTCGAGCTGCTGATTGAACGT
>JBBRIN010000561.1:0-3320 GCA_038221115.1 Tepidisphaerales bacterium | reverse complement strand
TCCCCCCCTCGCTCGCCTCGTGTTGATCGCCGCCGGCATCCTGGCCGCCGGGTCAGCGCAGGCCGCCATCATCGGCAGCTCCGTCACCGGAACGCTCCAATTCAACGGCGCTGGCCCCAACTTCTTCGACCCCGCCAACGGCCAGGTCCCGGTCGGGCCGCTGAACAAGACCTTCGGCCCGACGGTGACGATCGCCACGCCGGCGGTGGAGTTCGGGTTCGATGCTTCCACAACCGGCATCACGGCGAACTTCGACGCCGCCGGATTGACGCTCAGCGAGGCGATCAAGGTTTTTTCCGGCTTTTTTCAACAGCACTTCACCTTCACCGATGCCGCGTTCTCCGGGCTGACCCTGAGCGAGATCAGCGACACCTTCAATAACGGCGGTGTGACCGCTTCGCTGTCCGGTAATGTGCTGACGGTCGACTGGGCCGGTGGGAATGCGAACGCCGGCCAGAACTTCGCCGCTACCTTCCTGCTGGCCGCCCCCGCCGCCGGCGCTGTCCCGCTCCCCTCGGGCGTATGGCCGTGCCTCCTCGCCACCGCCACCTTCACCGCCGTCGGCCTGCGCCGCCGGCTGGCGTGATCTGGACTGCCCGAAACTCCATCGCATCGATGGGATGCGGCATCCCATGGCACAGATGCTCCATCGAATGGCGTCATTTGGACGCACGGGGGCGCGGTGGCATTGAGGTCGCGGGTTTTATTGGAACCTATACGAACGGATTGGTTTCCGAGTCGCGATGTTCCTCATTCGCGGGATTATATACGGCCGACATCCCGCTCGGGAGCCTTGCATCGCGTCGTCGCATCCTCCAAGATTCCACGCAATCCAGGAGCCCCCCACCATGCGCTATTGCGCGGCCCTCTTGATCCTGTTCGCCCTTTTCGGCCCCCCGCTCCGCGCTGAATCAAAACCGTTCTTCTTCCTCCAATTCTCCGACCCCCAATTCGGCTTCTTCAACCAGAACAAAGACTTCGAACAGGAGACGGTGAATTTTGAATTCGCCATCGCCACCGCCAACCGCCTGAAGCCCGCCTTCGTCATCATCACCGGCGACCTCGTCAACAAGACCGGCGACCCCGCCCAGATCGCCGAGTACCTCCGGATCACCAAGAAGCTCGACCCCGCCATTCACCTCTACAACGTCGCGGGAAACCACGACCTCGGCAACATCCCCACGCCCCGATCCATCGCCGCGTACACCGAGAAATTCGGCCCCGACCACTACACCTTTCACGAGGGCGACCTCACCGGCATCGTCCTCAACTCCCCCCTCATCTACGCCCCCGCCCAAGCGATGGACCTCTACAACGCCCAGCAAGTCTGGCTCAAAACCGAACTCGCCAAAGCGAGGCCAGGAGGGGGGGCAGGGGGCGCGGGCGTCAAACACCTCGCCATCTTCGAGCACCACCCCTACTTCCTCGAATCCGCCGATGAAAAAGACCAATACTTCAACATGCCCAGGGAACGCCGCCTCCCGTATCTGCAGCTCTTCCACGACGCCGGCGTCTCCCACATCTTCGCCGGCCACCTCCACGAACCGCGCGAAGCCAGAGATGGCAACCTCGACATGGTGATCACCGGCGCTACCGGCCGCCCCCTGAACAAATCCAGGTCCGGCCTCCGCCTCGTCGCCGTCCGCGACGCCGGACTAACCCACCGCTGGTACGAGCTCGGCGAAGTCCCCAACAAGATCGACCGGGCAACGTGGCCGAACTCGGAGATGCTAAAGGACAAGGGGGCCGCCCCCGCCACCAAGCCCGCCAGACAACGCTGAGAGCGCTCTTTGCCTTCGTCATCGTTTTCCGTTTCAATCCCCCCCATGCCAACCGTCGAAGAACCAGCCGCCCTCCCGCTGTCCTACGACACGCCCGCCGCCAAAAACGTCGGCTCCTTCCGCTGGGTCATCTGCGCGCTGCTTTTCTTCGGGACAACCATCAATTACGTCGACCGGCAGGTGCTGAGTTACGTCGCTCCCGACATTCAAAAAGCGTATCACATCACCGATTCCCAATTCGGCCGCATCATCGGCGCCTTCACGCTTTGTTACGCCACTGGGCAGTTATTCGCCGGCGCCTGGCTCGACCGCGTCGGCAACCGCCTTGGATATTCCATCGCCATCGTCGCGTGGAGCATCGCCTCCATGCTCCACGCCGTTTTTCGCACGGCCCTCGGCTTCGGCATTGCCCGCGGATTGCTCGGCGTCGCAGAATCTCCCAACTACCCCGCCGCCACCAAGGCCATTGCAGAATGGCTCCCCCGCCGCGAGCGCGCCCTCGGCATGGGAATCGTCAATGGCGGCAGTAATCTTGGAGCGCTCCTGGTGCCTGTTGTCGTGCCGGCCATCGTCATGACCTGGGGCTTGGGCGCCGCCTTCTTGTTGACCGGAGCCAGCGGGCTGGTCTTTGTCTTCCTTTGGGTCGTTGTCTATCGACGCCCACACGAACACCCGCGCCTTTCCGAGCGCGAGCTCGCCCACATCATGAGCGACCCCTCCGAGCCTGCCGGCAAGGTCCCATGGCTCTCGCTGCTCGGGTACCGCCAGGCCTGGGCGTTCGTCGCCAGTAAGTTCATCACCGATGCCAACTGGAGCTTTCTCATCTTCTTCTCGACCAAGTTCCTCAACAAGCGCTTCAATCTGGACATCAAGCAGGTCGGCCCGCCCATGATCGCCATCTGGCTCCTGGCGGATGTCGGCAGCATCGGCGGCGGCTGGCTCTCCGGCTTCCTCATCAAGCGCGGCTGGACCATCAACGCCGCACGCAAGATCACCATGCTCGGCTGCGCCCTCTGCATCACCCCCGTCATCCTCGCCCCCTCCGTCCCCGGCAAGTGGGCCGCCACCCTGCTCATCGGCCTGGCCATGGCCGCGCACCAGGGCTTCTCCGCCAACCAGTACACCCTCGTCTCTGACCTCTTCCCCCGCCGCGCCACCGCCTCCGTCGCGGGCATGGGCGGCAGCGCCGGCTACTTCGGCGCCACCATCCTCTCGGTACTCACCGGATATCTGCTCGAATGGTCCGGCGGAAACTACACGGTCCCCTTCCTCATCGTCGGCCTCGGATACCTGGTGGCCTTTGCCATCATTCAGGCCTTGGCGCCAAAGCTCGTGCCGGCCGATCTGCCCGATGAAGCCACCGGCTTCAACATCGTTCCGCCGCGCTCGATCGCTTAATCAGGGCCTTTCAGTTCTCCGGCTAGGATAGCCGATATGGGTACTGGTCAAGGAGGACCAAACCATGTCGGAGACATCGATCAGCCTGTTCGATTGCTTTTCATCCGTTCCCGATCCTCGCGCCGCGTCGGGCAAACGCCA
>JBBRIN010000560.1:0-3329 GCA_038221115.1 Tepidisphaerales bacterium | reverse complement strand
GATGTCCAGCGAAGCCACCCCAACACTCTCTGCCCCGGCGCCGGTTAAGCCGGTGAAGTCGTTTGTGGCGCATGCGAAGCTGATCAGCGCCATGACGCTGCTGAGCCGGGTGCTGGGAATGGCGCGGGAGAGCGTGTCGGCGAAATATTTCGGGGCGGGGGTGGTGTCGTCGGCGTTCATCGTTGCGTTTTCCATTCCCAACCTGTTCCGCAAGCTGTTTGGGGAGGGGGCGCTGTCGGCGGCGTTTATTCCGCTTTACACGAAAGAGGTGAAGGAGCGGCACCTGGAGGAGGCGAACGCGTTCGCGACGGCCAGCGTGAATCTGCTGTGCGTCATGCTGTTGGGGGTGACGATTGTGGGGGAATTCGCGCTGTGGATCAGCACCCTGGTTTGGCACGACATGCGGCCGGATCGGCTGCTGACGATCCGATTCACGGCGATCATGCTGCCTTACGTGCTGATGATCTGCGGCACGGCGTTTTTGAGCTCGATCCTGCAGGTACACAAGCGGTTTGGGGTACCCGCGTTTGCACCGGTCTTGCTGAACGTGGTGCATATCGTCGTGCTGGTTGTCGGGGCAAAGTTCCTCGCGTTGCAGATCAGGCCGCGCGGGCTGGCGTTCGATCCGGTGACGGTGGCGAAGCAAACGCGCCTGGCCTATGCGCTGTCGGTGTTCGTGCTGGTTGCGGGGGTGATGCAGGTGGCGATTCTGCTGCCGCCGTTGAGGGCGGTGGGGTTTCGGCTATGTTGGGTGCCGCACTTCTGGACGCCACCGGTGAAGCGGATGCTGAGGATGTCGATCCCGGTGGCGCTGGGCGCGAGTGTGCTCCAGGTGTCGGTGCTGATGGACAAGGGGATTTCCCTGTTTCTCGCGCAGGCATGGGACAAGGCGGGCAACCTCGTCACGCATTTCAAGTTTTTTGGGCATTCGGTGCGCTACCCGATGGAGCTGGGGGCGGCGGCGCGGTTGAACTGGGCGCAATTCCTGTATCAGTTTCCGCTGGGCGTTTTTGCGATCGCGCTGGCGACGGCAATCTTTCCAGGGCTCAGCGCGGACGCGCTGGAGCTGGATCGGACGCGGTTCAAGGGCGTGCTACGGAAGGGAATTGAGGCGACGATGTTCGAGGGATTGGCGGCGAGCATCGGATTGATTCTGGTGCGATATCCGGCGGTGAAGCTTCTATTTCAGCACGGGGATTTGACGCCGCACGATTCGGCATTGATCGCGCGATCGGTCATGTTTTACGCGACGGCGATCTGGGCGTTCAGCTTGATGCAGATCACGAATCGCGCGTACTACGCGCTGCACGACACGCGGACGCCGCTGGTCATGTCCGTGGTGAATATCGCGATCAACCTGGTCGTGGAGCTGCCGCTGGTGTGGATCCCAGAGCTTGGCGAGGCGGGCATGGCGATCGGGACGGCAATCAGCTTTGCGATTCAGGCGGTGATCATGCTGTGGATTCTGGATCGGCGAATTGGTGGGCTGGAGCTGTCGCGGTCGGCGGGGGCGATTGGAAAGATGCTCATTGCCGCGGTGGTGATGACGGGGGCCTGCCTCGTGGTGCAGCAACTGCCGATCTATCCGCGCGGCGAGACGAAGACGGCGTGGCTGGCGCAGTTGCTGCTGGTGATGGGGACCGGTGCGGTGGTGTACGTGAAGCTATGCTCGGCGATGGGGATCGAGGTGATGAAGCATGTGGTGAGAGTAAAACGTAATGCGTAATGCGTAAAGCATATCGGCCTTCATTACGCATTACGCATTACACTTAACGCATTACGTTCGCCTCATCCGACGGCAAAGCGGACGAGTCCGAAGAGGACGGCGGCGGCGACGAGCAGGCCGCTGATGATGGAGAGAAAGGCCACCGCGGCCTCGCGCGGGACTTGTTTCATGCTGGGGCATTTGATGGATTTGTAGACGATCGACACGCCGAGGCATAAAGGAAGCGGGAGCAGATACCAGTAATCCCAGACGTGCGGCGGCGGGTCGATGAAGGGTTTCCACGCGAGCAACAGGAGGAGGGGCGCGCTCATGCGGCCTCCGGTCCATTGTGGGTGGGTTGGGCATCGTCGTCGTTGGCGTCGGCGGGCGCAAGCGTGGCGCGATAGCCGGCGTCGATGGTGGCCATGAGGTTGAGCATGCCGGCGACGGCAGTGTAGAGCGTGCCGATGTCGCTAACGCGGGCGTGCGAGGCGGGTTGGGTCGGGCCGATCCACCCGGCGAAGATGCCGAGGGCGCCGGCAAGAAACTGGCCGATGTAGGGTGCTTTGACGAGAACGCTGGCCACAGGAGACGTGCCACGGACAAAGGTGGGTGGGTCGACGACGTGGACGCCACCGATGAGAATGCCGGCGACAAAGAGGACGACGATGGTGAGGCCGATGGTGAGGCCGCGCGCGGTCTGACCGATCAGGAGATAACCCGCGCCAGGGACGAGCCAATTGACGAGGGCGACGATGGGGGCGGGAACTCGGAACCGGCGACGGCTCGACATCAGGGGGGCTACTGTAGCGAGTGGTGAAGGGATGACAAGGAAACTGGTTTTCGCATCTGTCTGCTCATCTTCAGCAGAGACCGGCGCGGCGCTGGAGCTGACGGCGCTGGCTTTGCATGGTGACGCGCTGCAGGTGCTTGCGAAGGTCGATTTGATCGGCGGGGACGTCGAGGCCGATGCGCCAGCGGCCGCGGCCGGCCGGCGCCGCGTACCGGACGACGGCGATGCCTCGTGAGGCGATCGGCTTCTCCTCGGGATCCTGCAACAGGTCAACCGATAGCTCGCTACCGAGCAGGAGCTCGTGAGGAACCAGAACGGCGAATCCCTCCGGGCAGACATTCACCAGCTCGGCATTGATGCCGTTACTGAACCGGATCTGCAGTGCAAGCGAGATAGCCTGGCTGCGGTAGAGCCGGCGCAAATCGGGCGCTGGGGCGTTAAGCGTCGTGGACATGATGATCCTCCTTCTCCTTCAGACAACAATCCGAGGGCGAGGCACGGGCGGCGCCGCCATCCATGACATTGCATGTTTTGCCGGTGGCGGCGGATGGGAAAGTGGCGTATTGCTGCGGAGCCGGTGGAGGACGACGTCCGATATCCACGCGATCGTTAAAGGCTGAACAGATGGACCAAGCTCTTTGCGAAGTGATCGATGGCCTGCCGAATCTTTGGGGCTCGTCATGTCTTATTGCGGCGGCAATGGCGGATCAACGACCTGCATTATTAATCGACAGCGGAGTTGAGTTCGAAGGGGTTTGCAGTGCATTTGCCATCGCCCTTCACATGCACCAGCCGCTGATTCCCGCGGGAGGGGGCGATCTTGAGCACGCG
>JBBRIN010000559.1:0-3330 GCA_038221115.1 Tepidisphaerales bacterium | reverse complement strand
GCCGCTTGACCCAGCCGTCGTAGTTCCGCACCAGGTCAGGGAGAAGATCTGTCACGAAGGGATCATCGGGATGCACCTGCTGCACCGCCCAGATCGCGTCGGCCAGCCAGGTGGAATAGTTTCGCGGCTGCGCGCCCGGCGTGCGGAACCAATACCGCGCATAGTCGCGCGAATAGCGCGGCTCGGCAAGCCACCGCACCTCATAAAGCTGATGTCCCGCCGGGCAACTGATCGCGCCATACGCGCCGGACCAGAACGGCCTGTCGATGAACTCCGTGAACGAATAGCCGCTGCTCGGCGAGCCGTAGGTCAGATGTTTGGTGACCAGCTCCCAGCGATAATAGTAAGTGGTGGTGATGTCCGTGTCGGGACACTCGAAAAAGGGGATGTTCTGCTTGTACCAGTCCCAATCTCGGTTGTCCCAGAAGGTCTGCCCGTCCAGCAGCTTTTGCTTATCGAGGATCTGGGCGCCTGCGCCACTGCCGCAGAGCAGAAGAAACAACGCGAACAATAGGAGATGAAACGACGGCTTCATACTGATGCTCCAGATGGCGGTGCGGAAAAATGAACACAAAACAATTGAACTCCCGTTCACTTCCGCGGTTCGGCGACTGCGGCATCGCGGTCAGCCGCCGTTCGGTCGGCCGTGGGCAGCGGCTCGGACAATGTGATGCCCCAGCCGTCCAGCTTTCGCTGCGCCACGTACAATTTGTCGCGCGTGATGTGCACGACCAGAAAGTCGCCGGTCTGGCTTTCCGGACGGGCGCAGGAGCCATCGCTGATGGCGCGCAGGCCTTTCCATTCGTAGAAATATGCACCGTGCGAATGGCCATGAATGAGCAGCGTGCGATACCCTTTGACCGCGTCGCGGAACCGCTGCTTCGCAGGGTCAGTCCACCAATCCGCCATGCCGCCAGAGTAGCAGTAGTGGCAGAAGACGATCACGACCTTGCCGCTCTGGCCAACATTTTTTGCCAGGTCCTCCTGAAGAAATTGCAGCGCGTGCTCGGGATGGTGATTGGGTGGTCCGACGATGCAGTCGGCGGAGTCGTTGCCTGGGAAGAGGTTCAACTGAACCAGATGCACCTGATCCCAATCCCACGAGTAGTGGAACCCGTTCTTCGAGATGGCCGTGAGGCCGACCCGCTTGGGGTTGCGTTCCTTGATGCCCGCGCGAGTCGCGCTCTTGCCGGTCATGCCATCGTGGTTGCCAAAGCCCTCGTAAAGCGGGTAGGCGAGGCGGCCGTCGGTCCCGGTCAATCCGTAGTCTCGCGTGAACTCCGTCCAATTTCCCGGTGCGGTGGCCGGCTCGAATCCCTTGTCGAGCAGATCGCCGTCGAGGATGACGCCGCGCGGCGTCTTGACGATGCCGCCGCCGGCCTTCTCGGGCATCGGCGTGCCGGGGAGCCAGTTCATATGATCGATGACTTTGCGATTTATCTCGGCGTTGTTGGCGTTGCCGTAATGCGTGTCGGAGCCGACGAAAAAGGTCACGTCGCCGGGCTCGATCGCATCTTCCGTGCGAAACGCCCAGACCGCGCCGGGTGCGGAGGGGATGCTGCCGTTAACCTCTTCCACGCGCCAGAAGTAACTCTTGCCGAATTCCAAGCCGCCAGCGGGCATTTCGTAGGTTGCTGTCTTCGCGTCGAGTGCGACGGCCGGCGCGGCACCTTTCGCTACTGCGTCGGCATCAGCGCCCCAATAGAGCTTTTGTGCAGTTGCGTAGCGGCCTGGCGTCCATCGCAGGTTAGCCAGTTTTCGGGGGACGTTTGCGACCCGATCACGCGGCATTGGCGCAGCCGCCGGTCCATTATCGGCAGTAAACGTCCAGACATCGCCCGGCTCGATCGGCTTGCCTTCTGCGTCCAGTTGATCGACGCGCCAGAAGATCTTCGCGCCGGGGGTGATTCCATTCAGCGCCAGATCAGGGGCGGTCGTCCGCTGCGGTTTCGCCTGAGCCAGCGCGTCCGGCGTCTGGGCCCAGCGAACTTCATACGCCTTTGCGCCGTCGGCGCCGGGCTCCCAGCACAGCTTGAGCGCTTCGACGGGTGCCGTTGCGCCGTGGGCGGGCGCCGCGGCGAATGCTCGCGACAGCCCGGCGGCGTTTCGGATTTCGCGATGGCTCAGCGCCCGCGTCCAGATCCGCAGTCGCGCGACGCCGCCTTCAAAGGGGAAGATAGGCTTCTTGCCAACGGCGTCCCAACCCGCGCCGATCAGGAGATGTCCACCGGGCTTGATATTCAACTTCCCCGGCGATCGCGTGTCCAATTCGCCATCGACATAGACGCGCAATTCGGATTGCTCATATGACCACGCCAGTTCATGCCACGCGCCGGTCGTCGGCGACTTGGTGTAGCGCACGCGCCGGTCCCAGCCGAAGAAAGCGCCGTCCTCCTGCGGGCCCGAGGAAAACTCCGCTGTTCCGTTCGGACGCGACGCCCACGCCGCGATCACCTGCCGCTTATTTGAGGTCGGCAGGTAAACGCTGACCGCCAGCGTAAACGGCTTGCCACGAACGAGCGCCTCGTTGACGGCCGCAGACGATTGGAGCGGCACCGCGCCGGCGAACGACACCGCGCGCCGCCCGGCCAACTCGACGACCGTCGGCGGCGTCGCGTCAGCAGGTCCTTTCTCGCCAGAACCGTTGTCAACAAACACTTTCTCGCCTGACGCATCCGTCCACGCCGCAAGCGGGCCGGCGGGCAGTTTGGCCCCGTCGAAGTCGAGCAATGGCGGGGCAGAATCCGCTTTTGCGCGTCCCGCGAGCAACAGAAACAGGACGGTGGCAGCGACGCCGAGCCGCCGGAACGGGGTGAAATGTTTCGCGTTTGGCAAGGTTCTTCGTCTCCAGTTTTCAGGTCGGAACAAATCTATATTGCTGTTCAAAATCGGAGTGGCTGTTGACGAACAGCCGCGTCGACGAGCCACGATCGGACCTCATGCATTTGGCTTGGTGATTACAATCCGATCGATCTCCGCGCCCGCCTGGTCGATCGCCCGCAGGGTGAGCCGCTCCTTCGTCGCCTGGCAGGTCACCAGAGAATGTCGATCGACGATGTGTTTGGCGGTGTAGGGTGCCCAGTTGTCGCCGTATTTATCGCGAAGGACACTCTCGACATTTTTCAGGTCGTCCTTGATCAGCGAACCGCCGCCGCCGCCGCTGACGATATGGATCGTTCCGTTGGGGCGCGTCCTGGAAACACCGTCAAAGTCTGTGTCGATCCGGAAGGTGCCATTCACAAGGCGCTCACCCGTCTTGCGTGGTACGGGGGCGAAGTGCATCGGGCGGGAACGCTGGTAATTGTGCACATGGCCCGACAGCACGACGTC
>JBBRIN010000558.1:0-3335 GCA_038221115.1 Tepidisphaerales bacterium | reverse complement strand
CAAACACCGCGGCGACGAATGCCTTCACGCCCGGCAGAAGACCCATCAGCGGCTCAACCTTCGGGTATTTGATCGCATACAAAATGCCCGCCGCCCCCGCCAGCGCAGAGCCCAGCACGAAGGTAAAACTGATGATGCGGTTAATGTCCACGCCCATCAGCGCCGCCGTGTCAAAGCGATACGAGACGGCGCGAAGGGCGAGACCCGTCCTCGTCTTCAGCACGATCCACATCAGCCCGAGCATCAGCAGGAGCGTCACGGTAAGGATCAACGCGTCCATCCGGGTAATCACCAGCGCCCCAAACGAGACGAGCGGCTTCTTAATCCCCGCCAGCATTTCGTACGGAAACGGCTGAGGGGTCGGCCCAAACACCGCCTTGTGCTGCCCGCCAAATTCCAGCAAAAGTGAAATCCCAATCGCCGTAATCAGCGAATTGATGCGCGGCTTATTGCGAAGCGGGCGGTAGGCGAGGCGCTCGATCGTAAACCCAATCGCTCCACACGCCCCGATCGCCAGCGCCGCGCATAACACGAACGCAATCCACGATTGCGCAGTGTGATTCGCAGTCACAAAGCCCATCTTTCGCGCGATCACCAGCGTTAGAATCGCCCCAACCATAAAGATATCGCCGTGGGCAAAGTTGATCAGTTGCAGAACCCCGTACACCATCGTGTAGCCGACCGCGATCAGCGCGTAGATCGACCCGACCGACAGGCCGTTGATGATCTGTTGGAGAAACTCTTGCATCGTGCTCGCGCGCGGAATTGTTCGAGAGACAGAGACCGATGCTGCCCGTAAGGCAACCTATCCTATTGCGGCTTGATCGACGTCACATACTTGAACTGCCCATTCTCGATCTTCACAATCACAATCGGCTTGGCCGCATTGCGATGCGAATCGATCGTGATTGCCCCCGCAGCGCCCGGAAAGTTCTTCGTCGCCGCCAGGGCATCGCGAATCTTCGGCCCCTCCGTCGAGCCGGCGCGCTGGATCGCATCCGCCAGCAGTTTCATCGAGTCGTATCCCAAAATCGCCATCGCATCGGGCACCTTCCCATTAAACTTCGCCTTGTACGCCTTCACAAACTGCTGAACCTCCGGCCGCTGTTCATCCGGCGAGTAATGGTTGGCAAAATAGCTCCCCTCGACCGCCGCCTTGCCGATCTTCACCGTCTGGTCGCTGTCCCACCCGTCACCGCCGATCAGCGGCACGGTGATCCCAAGCTCCCGCGCCTGCTGCGCGATCAGCCCCGCTTCGGTGTAATAGCCCGTGACGAAGATCGCATCCGGATGCGCGTTTTTAATGGCGGTGAGCTGCGCCTTAAAATCAACGTCCTTGCTCTCCGTGTAGCTCTGCTCCGCCACCACCTGCGCGCCGCGCTTCTGAAGCGTCTGCTTCACGTAGTCGCGCAGCCCGCTGCTGTAGTCGCTGTTGACGGCATATAGGAACGCAAACTTCTTCAAGTGCAGATCGTCCAGCGCAAACCGGGCCATCGCCTCCCCCTGGAACGGATCGATGAAGCACGCGCGAAAAATATAATCCCCCATCTCCGTGACCTTTGGATTCGTGCTGCCCGGAGAAACCATCGGAATGTGCGCGCTCTGTGCCGCCGGCGCCGCCGCGATCGACTTGCTCGAGCTGATCTCGCCCAGCAGTGCAATCACCTTATCCCGGCTAATCAGCTTTTCGGCCGCCGTCCGCGCCTCATCCGCTTTGGACTGATCATCCTCCGTGATCACCCGCACCTTTCGGCCGAGCACTCCACCCGCTGCGTTCACCTCGTCCAGCGCCAACCGGACCCCTTCATCGGAACTGATGCCAAACGTCGCCGTATCGCCGGTCATTGAGGCATATTGCCCGATGACAATGTCGCCGGTCGATGAAGACTGCTTTTTATTACACCCCAGAATCCCCACAACGCAGCACAACGTGACCAAAGCAAAAAGAGGGCGCCGCATGCAAGTCTCCCGAGGTGAGTCAATCAGTTCCGCCGAAATGTAGCGGGGCGGCGCGATGCGAACAAGGGCCACGCCAGCGCCAACGTTTGTGCCAGCTCCTCGAAATCCGTCATTCTGAGGGAGCCTTAGCGACCGAAGAATCCGGCCAGAACCCGATCCGCGCCGCTAATTCAAGCAACATCACGCCGCGTGGCCCCGACCTCCGCCTGCATCATTTGTTCAACTTGATATACGCCCCCTCATCCTTCCACTGCTTCACCAGCAACTTCATCTCCGTGATCGTAAGATTCAGCTCGCTGGACGTATTCACCAGGCTCTCGTACAGCTTCGGGTCGTTGATCAGTTGCCCCGCCGTCCCCTTCCCCTGATCCACCTTCGCCGCGATCGATTGGAACTGCTCCAGCAGCTTCCCCACCTGCAAAAGCCGATCGCCCAGTTGCTTTGACACATCGTCGATGTGCCCTTGCGTCTTGGTAATCGTCTCGTCCGCGTGCGTCGATACGCTCGACAAATTCTGCCCCAGCTTGTCCAGATTCTGGCTGAACGTTTCCAGGTTCGCGCCCACGCGATTGGCCGTTTCAGTGGCCGTGCGAATGTTCGCGACCGACGCCGTGATGTTCTCGCGCATCTTCGGATCGCCGACCGTCGAATCCAGCGTATCCATCAGCTTACCCGCCTTCTCAAGCTGCGTGTGCACCGAGCGCACCGCCTCATCGATGTGCTCGACCAGCTTCGCATCGCGGAGCTGCTGCGACGTCAGCCGCAGCTCCGTCGCCAATTGGGCAAATTCCGGCGGAAGGATATCCACTCCGATAAACAGCGTCCGAATGCGCGCATGCGCCGCCAGCCGTCCTTCTGGCTTGCCCCCCTCCGGCACTTCCAGGCTGATGTTCGACCCCCCGCCGACGATCTGCGACCGGATGCGCCCCACCACATTGCCCGGCGGCGGGTTCTTCGCGTCGACCACCGCCGTGATGATGACATGCGTCTCGTCGGCGCTTCGGCTGATGACCGTGACGTTGCCGATGTTGACCCCCAGGTAGTTCATCGATGAGCCGACGCTCAGCCCATCCGCTCGCGCCACGTCCAGCTCCACCGTCATGCGCGACGGCCCCAGCATCGCCGCCGGAAACGCCCCAAACTTCAGCAGCAACACGCCCATGAGCACCATGCCCACCAGCACCGTGAGGCCGACCATGAGGTTCTTCCGATACGACGACATGCGCGAATGCCAGTGGGTTGCCGATTGCTAACAAGAAGCGACGCGGTTGACCTTGTATTCGCGATGATACGCGCTTGCAAGCGTGCCAACGGGCCTTTGTCGCCGCCGCAGTTGCAAGCGATCCTCCGGCCGGGTTTGATGGCGCCTATGACCC
>JBBRIN010000557.1:0-3336 GCA_038221115.1 Tepidisphaerales bacterium | reverse complement strand
CAGTCCGCCGGATCAGGGGGCGAAATTGCTTCTTCAAAACGCCATCGGTTGGGCGTGCAGAGCCGCATCTGTGCCCGAGTGGCGATTCCCGTGGGAGTACGGGACAAGCTGGCACTTAAACGGTGGCCCCCATGATTGGGGGGCGATCCCTGCGACCCCGAATCCGACGCACATCTCGGGACCCACAGCGGGCTCAGGGCTCGATTTCGGGCCAAGACCAGCGGATCCAGGTTCGACGATCGACGACAATGTTTACGCGATGGCAACAGGGGCTGTCTACTTTGTTGGCCCCGTCGACTATAGCCCAAGACCGTGTTCAAACGGCACAACACCTGGAAAAGCGAATGTCGTGAAGATTCGGCACCCTGGCGGATGGGAGACCTGGTACTTGCATTTGGAGTCGTTCGCGAATGGGATTCGTGCGGGTGTGCAAGTGGAACAAGGACGCCTTCTGGGCAGGGCCGGCAAAACGGGAACGTGCTCCCAACACCTTCATGTCGAACTCTGCAGCGGGTTATCGGACGCACCTCTTGTCTATTGCGACCCGTTGCACCACACGAGTTGGGATATGCAGGTCATTGATGGATGGACCGTGCACAGCGACTGCGGCAACCCACCTGTGCCAAGCTGCGCTCCGACAAACTTCGACGGTTACATGCATCGCAACGTCCCCGGGCCGACTGTGTTTAACATCGTGCCCGGGATGGATGTCGGAAGCTCGACCAACCCAACGTACATCCCAATTCTGTGGGACACGGTGCCAATCTCGCCTGGTGGCACGGTACAGCGAGTGTTCGCGATCAATACGGGTCAGGAATCCGCTTACATGTCATGGCATTGGGGGGGGAGCACGGTGGACGGATGGCTTTCAGCGCCGGACGGCACTGTCATCGATCCGTCAACGAATGACCCGAACGTCGTCCACGGGAAAGACGCGACATCCGAGTACTACAGAATTGCGAACCCGCAGGCGGGCGAATGGTCGTTGTATTCGTTTGGCGCAGATCTCCCCGCTGGTCCGGAGTCGCTTCAACTGGTCGCCGGGACTGTGCCGCAGTCCCTCTCGGTCGGCGGCATCGCAGAACCGCCGGACATCGCCGCACCGTCGTCGGCGACGTCGTCCTCCCGCCGCGACTACGCCCCCTACCTCGCTCTGGCTGCGGTCGCGCTTGTCGCGGCGGTGGGTGGGGTTGCGGGCTGGCGGCGGCGTCGCACGCGAGCGTGAACTCGAAGCATGTCGCCGATCTCGGCGCCGCTGGGAGTATCGTGCCGGGGAAGCTGCCGAAACTGCGGGAACACGTGGTTGCTGCAGCCGGGCGGCGGCGGGACGGGTTGTCCGGCCCCAGGTTCCAACTTCAGACATCACTCCGCGCCGGCGTACACCTCTGTGCGGGCGCGCAGGGACTCGGCGGCGTGCTCGTCGTTGATGAAGAAGGAGATGACGAAGGGGATGAGCATCAGCGCGAACACCGCGAAGTAGGCGTCGTGATAGCCGATCACCGCGGCGTGCTGCGAGATCGCCTGCGTCGGCGTCGACAGATGCTGGCTCGCTGTCGCCGCGGCCTCGTGCGCACGGGTGCGGTTGAGGGCGATGGTGATGATCAGCGCCACGCCGAACGAGGCCGCCACCTGCCGCAGCGTGTTGTAGATCGACGACGCGGACCCCTGCTGCGAGCTTTCGAGCGGACCATAGAGCAGCGTCTGCGAGGCGACCACACCAAACGCAAACGGCAGCCCGCGAAGCAGCAACAGAAAGACGACCACCCACACGGGCGTATCGATACCGACGAACGCGAACGGCAGGATCGTCAGCGCCGAAAAGCCAAACCCGAAGATCATCATGCGCCGCGGCCCGACCATCGGATAGATGCGGCTGGCCAACGGCAGCGAGATCGCCGTGCCAATCGAGCTGGGCGCCTGGATCAGACCCGCCTCCAGGGGGCTGTACCCCTGTAGCGTCTGCAGGAAGAGCGTCAGGATCAGTATGAAGCCTCCGAAGCCCGCGAACGCCGGCATCATCATCAGATTGCCGGACGCAAAGAGCCATCGCTTGAACAGGCTCAGGTCGAGTATCGGATACTTCACCGTGAGTTCGATCGCGACGAATGCCGCGGCAAGCGCCAGGCCGCCGATGCCGAAGCCCACCACCTGCGGCGAACCCCAGCCTTCGCTGCCGGCGCGGGATACCGCGTAGAGCACCATGGCCGCGCCGCCGCTGCCCGTCAGGAGGCCCGGCACATCGAAGCCGCGCGCCGCGTAGGCCTCGCGGTGTTCCTTCAGCACGCGCAGGCCGAATAGCAGCCCGGCGACGCCGACCGGCACATTCACGTAGAAGATCCAGCGCCAGCTGACGTATTCGATGAGGTAGCCGCCGAGGACCGGGCCCACCGTCGGTGCCAGGACGACCGGCACGGAGATGATCGCCGACGCCTTCGCGCGCTCGACGCCCGGGAACTCGCGCGAGAGCATCGCGGTGCCCACCGGCGTCATCATGCCGCCGCCGATGCCCTGGAGGAATCGGAAGGCGATCAGCTGTTCGATATTCTGCGCCAGCCCGCACATCGCCGAGGCGATGATGAAGATGCCCATCGCCCAGAGGAACGTGCGCTTCGTGCCGAAGCGGTCCGAGAGGAAGCCGGCGGCCGGGATGAATACGGCCAGGCTCAGCAGATAGCCGGTGATCGTCCACTCAACGAGCGACGTGCTCGCGTGCAGGTCGGTCTTGAGGGTCGGGATGGCGACGTTGACGATCGTCGTGTCCATCAGGTCCATGAAGAGCCCGAAGACAAAGACGATGGCGACGAGGTACTTGTACGGGATCTTCGTCAGACTCATTTGTGCTCCCGTACGCTCCCGGAGGCGGGAGCCTGTCCGACTGAAGCGCGGCGACGATAGGCGCACGGCGTGCGAAAACGCGCTAGCTCATTTATGCAGACCGCCGACGCTGGTGCCAGCGGCGTTCGCGGCGAGTGCGGGTGCCGCTGGATGTTCGTTACGCGGTGGCGATACGGCGCAACCGATCCGGTACAATCGAATGGAACGTTTGTACGCCTGCCCGGTTGAACATGAATACACTTCCGTCCACATTCCACCCGGCCGTCCGCGCCTGGTTCGAGCGGCGCTTCGAGCGCGCTACCGACGCACAGCTGCGCGGCTGGGAAGCGATCGGCGAAGGCCGGGACGCTCTTATCGCTGCCCCGACCGGCTCGGGTAAGACGCTGGCGGCATTTCTGTCGAGCATCGACACTCTGTTGCAGCGCGGCCTGAATGAGGGTCTGCCCGACTCCATCGATGTCGTCTACATCTCCCCGCTGAAGGCGCTGAGCAGCGATATTC
>JBBRIN010000556.1:0-3342 GCA_038221115.1 Tepidisphaerales bacterium | reverse complement strand
GGATCGAGATCGGCGCCCAGCGTATCGATGTTGTGGAGCATGAGGTATTTCAGGTCGGGCCGCTCTTCGAACAGCTTGAGCAGCACGCCGTTGCGGAGGAGGTTGGGGACCTCATACCAGTGCCCGACGGGATGCAGGCACTGGAGCGGGAGGTTGTCGGTGTAGTCGCTCGCCTCCCCGGCTGTACCGGCCCAGTTGATCAAAGCGGCGTGAAGGCTCTGGCGCATCTTCTGCTGCTGCTCGTCGAGCATCTTCTGGGGCATTTCTTCCCAGGCAAAACGCAAGTCGCGCACCGTCGGCACGGTGCGCAGGCCGATCGCGTGGCCCGGCGACAGGTGCAGCGGGCCGGTGTAGCCGTAATTGTTCTGGGCGGCCAAAAACTGCTGAATCGGGCCGTGCGTGAGATAGCTGGTGGTGATCACATGCGCGGGCATCGTGCCGGCGAGGTTGCCGATTCGCCGGCTCTTGGCGAGGTGCGTTTCGATGAACGTGCGATGGCGGCCGCGGAATTTGCAAAACGGATGCAGGCTCTTGGCGACGCCGGCGCCCTGCGTCCACCGCGACCCGGAGCCGGCAGCCAGGGAGATCACGCCGACCGCGCCGTTGGAAAGCAGATCCATGCCGAGCCGGCGGTACTTCTCGTCGAGGCCGAGCGTGGCATCGACGACATCGTCGGCGCGCACGTCGTGGATCTGCGTGCTGGCGGGGAGGCGATTCTGCGCGAGGCCGATGCGGCCGTTGCGGAGCGACGTGCGAATCTTCTCGTGCTGCTCGCGATCGAAGCCGTTTTGCTCGAGCAGCGTTTGCAGATTGCTCTGCCCGGCGTCGGTGGACGGCGGCTTATGAAACAGGCGGTCGAAGACCGTTTCGACCATGCCCGCCAGCTTAGGATCGGTATGGCAGGCTGCACCAAAACGGGCGAGCTCGGCCCGGCGCTGGTTGGTCAGCGCCCGCGGATCGACCCGAAGCAGTTGCGGGACCATCATCGCGTAATACGCCGGCGGCAGGCAGGCGCCATCCCCGGCCCCCCCTCGCTGCAATTCCGCGAACGTGCCGTGCGGATTGATCGCAAAATCGTACACCACCGGCGGCATCGCGAAAGGCAGCGCGTGCTTCAACTCGGCCTGCAGGTCGCTCATGGTTTGAGCGAGGAAGTCCTGCGCCTCCGTCTTTCGACGTGGATCGACAATGAAGCCCATCCCGCCGCCCGACATGCCGCCGAGCATCCAGAATCCCCAGAAATCATTGCCGAACTTGTCGCGCGCGCGCTGGATGAGCTGCTCGGTGTAGTAATTGCTCGCCCAGGGGATGATGGTTTGCAGCGGCCCGAAGAAGTTGCGCATCGTGGCGTCGCCGACGGATTGGATCGACCCCGCTTTGAGCGACGCCAGGATCTCGTCCAGGATCGTCATCGCGCGCTTGCGGCCTTCCCACTCAGCGCCGGAGCGGAGCAGGTATTTCTCCGTGACCATCTCCAGGATGGGGCCCACGTTCTGCGCCATCCCGCCGTGGACGAGCACGAGGCTGTCCTGAAGGCGCTGGCGGGTTTCGGGGGAACAGTCGTCGTCGCTGAGGATGCGATGGTTGGGGAGCAGTCGGCCGCGTGAAACGCCAAACTCCGGGTCGCCCTCCTGCGCGAGCGTGCCCTGAATGAGCTTCATCGCCGGCCAGACGCCGCCCGAATCCTGCCACCCCCCGCCGGAGCCGCCGAGCCATTCGCCGAGTATCGCGCGGGCCGCGACGAGGCGGCGCTCGTCTTCCTGCAACGGGCCGGTGAGGCTTTTCGCCTGGCTGGTGGCGCGCATGCAGGCGGAGATCAAAGCTCCCAGCAGGTTGGTGGAGACGGCAAGGCGCGAGCCCTTGGGAATGTTGTTGACGGAGCTGACGATCTCGAGCCCCAGGCCCGGACCGACGACGCGCGCGAGCAAATCCGCCAGCGACTGGCCGGACCCTTCAATCCCCGGAGGAACAATGCCCGACGCGATCACCGCCGCCTTGAGCAATCCCAGATAGTCCTTGGCAAAATCGAACACCTCCGGAAGGCTCGTCACATCGGCCCGGGCGCCCAGATCGACGCTCACCCGGCGCAGCACCGGCTCGTCGATCACCCGCAGATATGCTTCGACCGGCGGCGTGGGCTGCGCATCGCGCCCGCGCACCGCAAGATCGATCGACACGTTGAGCACGCGCGCCCCCTCGGGGAAATCCATGCCTAGGAAAAAGATGTCGCTCCAGGCGCTGTGCGACAGGTCCATGCGCACCGGCGTGGTCTCCGCGAGAATCGGCATCGACCCGTCATCCGCCGGTTGCAGCAACTCTTTGCGGATGCGCAGCGGTTGATCGGCCGGATGCCCCACGCGAAACATCCACTGGTTGCCGCGCACCGATCGCACCGATCGCCGCACCTGATTGGCCAGCGTTTGAAACGCCAGTTCCTTGTACCCGGCGGCCAGCGCCGAGCAGATCCCGTCATTTGGCCCCCTCTCGGCCAGCGAAGCGAAGAACACATCGATCGCCTCATCAAATCGCCGCTGCAGGAAGTGGTTGTACCCGTCGAACGGCACGAAGCTTTTAGCCGCCGGGTCAAGCTTGGGCGGGAGGAAGAATCGGTGAATGGCGTAAAGGAAAAAGAGGGCGCGGACGCGCTGGTAAAGGTTGGCGCTGCGGCGCCGAAACGCATCCAACTCCGCGCACTCGCTCAAGAGCTGATCCGGCGACACCGCCTGGCAGAAGTCCTCCAGCGCCATGTCGCGCAGGGCCGGGTCGTCGGAGGTGATGATGCTGAGCAGTTGTCCAGGCATGTTAGACGTCAACGTCGATCAGGCGCGCTTCGCCTCGCGGGCGGCGAGCAGTTCCAACAGGTCCGTCATCACTTCCTCGCGATCGTTCCCGTCCATCGCAAGGGCGAGTTGGCCGATGAGCAGGCCATATTTCAGCCCGATGTTATGGCGCTGCCCCGACAGCTCCATGGCCAGGTATCGCTCGCGCGACGCGAGCTTCGCCAGGGCGGGCGAAAGCTGCACCGGGTCTTTGCCGGCCGCCTGCGCGATCTGCTCGGAGAGAATCTCCATGACGACGGGCGTAAGGACGTGAATCCCGAAAAAGCAGAGGTAATGCCCGGCACGCAGGCCCGGGACGATCAGCCTTTGCTCGGCCTCGGTTGGCGTCGGCTTCTCGATGACGGTTTCAACTTCGTACAGATTCACCGCACTGCCGCCGCGAACGCGATGGCCCCCTACCGTGCCATAAAACGGAAGCACGTTCTCCCGCGTCGCCTGCACCGCCGACACGCTGCACGACTCGGCCTTGGCCGCCTCGACCAACTGCTGCGCGCATCGATGA
>JBBRIN010000555.1:0-3370 GCA_038221115.1 Tepidisphaerales bacterium | reverse complement strand
CGACGCCCATTACACCGGCGCGGCGCGGGAGCGAGCGGATGAGGCGGCGGAAGATGACGGCGGCGTCGTTGCGATAGGCGAGGCTGTCCATCATGCCGGGGGTGCCCTGAGTGCGGCCGTCGCAGGGGTCGGTGCAGAATCCGGCGAAGGGGATGACGCCGCGCGATTTGAACTCGCGCGCGGCGGCCTGCATGAGGAGGCCGACCTCCCAGTGGCCGGTGTGATACCCGAGGGCGATGGGGGTGCCGTCGTCGGCGCGAATGCCGCCGGAGGTGCTGAGGATCAGATATTCTTTTCGCCCGAGGTCGCCGGGCGTCCAGCCCATTCCGGCATCCTGGCTGAGGCCGAAAATATCGCCGCTGGCCCAGTTGCGCAGCATGTCGGCGGTCAGGGGCAACGCGCCGGCGGGACCGCGCGCGTTGGTGTGGATTTGGTAAACGGCATTGGCGTGGTCATCGCCGGTTTCGCCAACAATTTCCGCGAAGGCATCGACACTTCGGTCATTCATGGGGGCTGAATCTCGCTGTTCAGCCCCTAGTGTATGGCAAAGTTGGCGGTGGCCCAAACGGTGGAGGCATGAGGGTACGGTGTGAGGGTGTGACGCTCGAATTTGGCGGCATGAATAATGAACGAGAACTGTCATGCTGAGGTACCCCGAAGCATCTGGCCCATTCTTCGGGTAACGCAGTTGCTTCAGAGTACCTGCTGTGAAAATGAATCGCGAAGACGCAAGCGAGGACATTTGGCCGCGCTTGGGGTGAAGTAAGCGCGTGCCTTGGGCACTGCCGCTAAAAGCGTTGCTTTCATCCTTCGTGGGTGTGCCGAGGCACATGAGGACTCAGCATGACGGCATCCCAGGCCAACTATTGAGAGGCGGCCTGGGCGGTTCCGACGGAGCGGGCTTCGGTTCGCCAGGCATTGACGAGCGCGTGATGCTGCTCGTCGTCGACGGCCTGCTTCCAGTCGATGGTATGCCGGAGGGCGGCGGACAGGCGGCCGAGTGCAATGGAGCGGACATGCTCGTCGGATCCGTAGAGACAGTCGAGCAGGAAGTTGGGGTCGGCACGATTTGCGAGCACTTCCTGGTCAGTTAAGAGCGGGAAGGCGCTTAGGAAGGCGTCGATGCGCGAGGCTTGCTCGGGCGAAAGCTTGCTGGTGTCGAAGTCGTTCAGGAACAGCGCGCCGGCGATGCCCTGTTGCTGCAGTTTTGCCCAGGCGCGGTTTCTCGTTGCGAAATCTTCGGCATCGAGGGCGGGAAGAAGGTCGGCGATGCGGAGCCCGACCTGCGAGTCTTCGGTCCATTCCTCACGGAAGACCTGCCAGGCGACGACGGGTTCGATCGCGAAGACCTGCTCCTGGCGGATGGCACGGAAGAGGGGGCGCAGGTGCGCATTCACTTCACGCGGGAACAGCCGGCGGAAGGTGACCCAGTCGGGAGCGGAGCATTGGATGCGCCGATCGGGGGCGGTGCCGCGAGTTACGGTAAGGGTGACGGTAGCGGGGGCCGGTGAGGCGCTTTCGGTGTCGCCGCCTTGTGAAAGGGAGACGACTTTCCAGCCATCGCGCGTCTGCACATGCTGATGGACGAGGAGTTGGCCACTGGTGAGGCTGACCTGCGTTTGCACGAGCGAGGCTTCGGGTTGTTCGGTGTCGTTGTTGACGAGGTAAAAGAGCGCGGGCTCCAGGGCGGGGCCATCGCGTTCGACGCGGATGGTGTTGGCGCCGCGTAGGCCTTCAATGGGGACAGACAGCGACTGCACCTGGCGATTGGTGGGCATCCGGGTGCGCAAGGAGAGTTGGCCATCTTCGACAGCCAACTCGCAGACGTCGACCATGCGCAGCTTATCGCCGTGCGGGGGCAGGTCGTCGGGCGGGCTGACGGGATCGTCGGCGATCGAGGGAGTGAAAGCAGGGAGCTGGGCGGCGTTTTGTGCGAAGGTGGAATTCGCAACTGCCAAGGCCAGGCAGAAGGCACCAACCATTCTGAGATGAGTGGCGTTCATAGGTTTTGCAGCGCGCGGTCGTCGGTCCAGATGGTCTTGCGCATCCCTCCCTTTTACAGTCCTATATAATTGCATCGGCGGCGACGCGCCCGATCGATCAATTGTTCTTTCGGTTGGCGGCTGTTTCCGGACGTGCAACAGAGTGCAAGTGACGTGCCGAAGCCAAGTCGCGCGCGTCGGGCTTTTATTTGTGACGGCCGTCGGTAGCCTTGGAGGTGGTGAAAATCGTTATTCCGACGGATGTTGCGCTGTGAATTGGGCGTTACTGAGGCTGTTGCTCGGAGAAATCAGATGACCGATCCCCGCATGGAAAAGCTCGCTCGGGTGCTTGTGAAGTACTCTTGTGCCCTGAAAGCAGGCGAAACGCTGCTCATGGAGGCCATCGATATTCCCCATGCGTTTACGAAGGCGGTTGTGTTGGAAGTGGCGGCGGCGGGCGGGCGGCCGCTTGTGCTGCTGAAGAGCAACGAGATCAACCGGGCGCTGATGCTGGCGGGCTCGGCGGAGGGGTGGGAGACGAGCGCGGATGTCGAGAAACTGCAGATGGAAAGGGCGCAGTGTTACATCGGGGCGCGGGGAAATCCGAATGTGTCGGAACTGGCGGATGTTCCGGCGGACAAGCAGAAGATGTACGAGCGCGCGGTGTGGAAGCGGGTGCATCACGATGTGCGGATCAAAAGGACGCGGTGGTGCGTGCTGCGATGGCCGTCGCCGTCGATGGCGCAGATGGCGGAGATGTCGACGGAGGCATTTGAAGACTTCTTCTTCAACGTTTGTACTTTGGATTACGAGAAGATGTCGCGCGCGATGCAGCCGTTGAAGCAGTTGATGGAGCGAACGGATCGCGTGCGGCTGAAGGGGCCGAGGGATACGGACCTGACGTTTTCGATCAAGGGGATCCCGGCGATTCCGTGCGATGGCCGGGTGAATATTCCCGACGGGGAGGTGTTTACGGCGCCGGTCAAGACGTCGGTGAACGGAGTGATCCACTTCAACGCGCCGACGATCTATCGCGGGACGACTCACAACGACATGCGGCTTGTCTTTAAGGATGGGAAAGTGGTGGAGGCGACGAGCACGGCGACGCAGAAGCTGAATGAGGTGCTGGATACGGACGAGGGGTCGCGCTACGTCGGCGAGTTTGCGATCGGGTTTAACCCGTACTGCACGAAACCGATGAAGGATATTTTGTTTGATGAGAAGATCGCGGGGTCGATCCACTTTACGCCGGGCGCGTGCTACGACGAGGCGTCGAACGGGAACAAGTCGGACATCCATTGGGACATGGTGATGCTGCAGACGCCGGAGGTGGGGGGCGGGGAGATTTATTTTGATGACAAGCTGATTCGGACGGACGGGCGGTTTGT
>JBBRIN010000554.1:0-3372 GCA_038221115.1 Tepidisphaerales bacterium | reverse complement strand
TGGCCGCCGGCGTTTTGATCTTCGAAGATGACGATGCGATCGTGGCCCGGCCCGCCGTCCATCACCCATTCGGGGTAGGACAGACATTCGGCGACCCACAGCCGGCCGCGATCATCGGTTGCCGTTGCGATGGGCTGGACGACGGCCGGTTCGCCGGCGAAGAGGGTCGCCTTGAAGCCCGCGGGGAGCGCCATGTGCTTGGGAGCTTCCAACGACGGAAAGGGAGCGGAGGCAGGATCGGCGGAAAGTAGACTCGCAAAACCAAACGTGACAAGCGCCGAAATAAGAGCAATACGGATCCGTTTTTCCATGAACGTCACTCCTGGCAGGCGCGTACGAGCGCGGTGGCGTTCGCGGCCAAATGCCAGTTTCGGCAATGATGTCGCTCGTTCTATCATGACACCCATCTTACCAAGACCCACGATTGAATCATGATCCACCTGACCAACCCGCTCCCCATGCTCCCCCCTCCCCATGGCTCCGTCGCACCTACCCATTGCTGCTCCCCCCGTCCCCCGACCAACATGAGCAAATTGAGCAAGTTTAACGAGTTGAGCAAGTGAATGCGGAATGACGAATTGAGAAGGCGTGGGGCCGGGCGCATGGCTCGCCTGCTGGGGAGTGGTCCACAAATAAAGCCGGCACGCCTCGCATTCGAGGTCGTGCCGGCTGGAAGGAAGGAGGATCGTTACTCGAACTACACCGCCGCGATCGAGGCCCCGAGCAGTGCACTGAACGCCTGCTGCGCGGTGATCGTCACATAGCCGTCGTTGGCCCCGTCATTGCCCGCCCCGTCGATGCCCCAGGGGTTGCGAAGCGTCACGGTCATGTTGCCCTTCGCATCAAGCGTCACATGGTCGACCGTATACGCATGGCTCGCGATCAGGGGCGCACCCGCCGGAACGTTCGCGATGGCAAACGTGGCCGACTTGCCGCTCTTCAGTGCGGTCGACAGCTTATTGAAGAGGTCCGTCGCGCTGGTCGCGCCCCAGATATTCTGGCTGCTCGCGCCGAGGTAGGCATAAGCATCCGCCATCCAGCCGCCGTCGATCCCATTCACCTCATACCCCTGCACCACCGTCGCCAGCGCCTTTTCCATCACCGCAACCCACATCGAGTTTCCGCGGCCCTTGTCGGCATATGTCAGCCCGCCCCAGCTGAACGTCTGGAAATCCGCATCGACTCGGATGAAGGTCGTTTTGCCGCTGACGGTGAACTGCACCGCATACGTCCCGTCGCCAAGATCAACCACGCTTTGGCGGATCCGGTCCGCGTTTATCTTCGCCACCGAAGACAGCGTGGCGAGGAACCAGCAGTCGCCGGTCTGCCCCTGCTTCACATCATCTTCCGCCGGGCCGCTATCGGAGAACAGCGCGCTGCCCGCGAAATTCTTGTACGCCGCCCCCGCTTCAACCACCGAAGGGTCGGCGAGCTTCTGCCCGGCAAGCAACTTGGAAACCCCGCCCAAGAAACCCGTAACCTTGTGCAGATGCCCCGCGGCGCTCTCGCTTTTGGTCAGGTCGGTGACGATTTCGCTCGTGCTGTTGTCCATCCAGAAGCTGTCCGACCCGTCACCACCGCTCACGCTGTCGGCCGTCGAGCCAATGGTGACGAACGT
Organism: Tepidisphaerales bacterium; assembly: GCA_038221115.1. Classification (GTDB taxonomy): domain Bacteria; phylum Planctomycetota; class Phycisphaerae; order Tepidisphaerales; family Tepidisphaeraceae; genus JANXVV01. The sequence goes on along the minus strand of JBBRIN010000554.1, from coordinate 1,754 downwards.
GTCGTTGCCGCCCTGACCGTAGAGCACGTTGCTCCCCGCCCCGGCGAAGAGCTGATCGTTACCCGACCCGCCCGCGAGCGTGTCGTTACCGGCCCCGCCGTACAGGTCGGCGTTCTCGGTGACTGACTTGTCCAGGACAATCGAGTCGTTGCCGCCATTGCCCTTCACAACGACCTTCGTGAAGCTGCCCGTCACCACGCTGCTCCACGACCCGTTCCGGACCGTGTAGCTGTTGCCATTCTGCGAAATCGAGATCTGATCGTTACCGGTCGTGCCGGTGACCGTCAGCAGCCCCGCGTTCTGGTTGACCGTCAAAGCCGCGCTCGGCACGACGGCCTTGGGGGTGGCCGTGCTGGCATGGTGGTGATGGTGGTGATGATGCCCCACCGACATCATCTGGCGATCTTCAAGCGTCTCAAAAGCAACCGCATCGTTCGACTTCGCGTTCATGATCTCCCTTTCCTTCCGTTGTCACCCGCGGTCTTCCACTCCGCGGGACAACTAGGAGATCCAATTCAGAACCGAGCCGTGCAAATCCAGGGTGCAATTCCTCTAAATCTCTGTCCTGCCTGCCGATCGTTGATTGAAATCCCCGCTACTCAGCTTCTGCTGCAACCCGATCGTCCGGTAACCCGGTCAGGGTGTTCTCGCGCGCTCGCTCGGCCAGCTCGAGTTCCGCCGGCATCACCTCATCTCTACGTAGCGTGCCCGCGTAGATGGCCCACCCCTCGAACCCCTGCACGATCATATTGATGCGCATCTTGTACAACCCGCCCTCACAAACAAACCGCATCCCCGGCAAGCTCGGGTCATTTTGTCGCGACAGCTCGGTTGCCTCCCCCTCATGCTTCTGCATTTCCCGAAGGAACTCCCAATGCACGATTCCGACGCCCACAGGTAATGGCAGATCGAAATGGATCACCCCATACGCCGTCCTCCCCGTCGGACTCAACCACACCTGATGGGTGTGCCGATCCGACTTCTTCAAAGGCTCCGCCTTCCACCCCATCGGCGCCGCGCATCGAGCCACCACGCTCGGTACATTCACCGGCTGATTCAGCCCAACAGCCAGGTAATACTCCGCCGGGCCCGGCGCAACCTTGCGCACCTCGCCCCGCCGCGACGCGCATCCCCCCACCAGTAACCCCACCACACAAACTAAGAGCGCATGCCTCATCGCCGGTGATACGTTAATCCCGACGACCCCGCCCATCAAACATCCTCATTTTGCCGCCGCGGCCGCTTTCCCCGCCGGTGCCGGCGCGGTCTTCTGGAAGCTATACGTACCCCCGAACTTCTTGCTGAACCGCTCCACGCGCCCCGCGGTGTCGACGAACTTCTGCTTCCCTGTAAAAAACGGGTGGCAAGCCGCACAAATGTCGACCGCAATGCGGGCCAGCGTGCTGCGCGTGACAAAGTTGTTGCCGCAGGCGCAGTGCACGTTGCAAACCTGGTATTTCGGATGGGTATTGGCCTTCATGATGATCTGCTCCTTACCCTCGGGTCGTGCGCGGCCGCGAATGTGCCGCCGCGTCAGCCGGGGATGCCTCGAAGTTTCGAGCCCAGAATCCTATCCGCTTTGGCCGTGAATGACAAGGCTTCCCGCTTGGCCCTCAGGGCCTTTCAGTTCTCAGTTAATTTGCGGTGTACGGCCTGCAGGGCCTTGACGGGGTTTGCGCAGAAGGTCCGGAGTTGAGCGGCCCGGTTTTTGACCTTGAGGGTTTGCAGCACGTTGAGCACGCTGTTCCTCAGGG
>JBBRIN010000553.1:0-3393 GCA_038221115.1 Tepidisphaerales bacterium | reverse complement strand
CGTCAATCGCGCGGGCGCTCAATGAACTCCAGAACTTCCTGAAACGGCCTGAACGACCACGCGCCGAAGAGACGATGTCGACCCAGACGTTCTCGGGATGCCTGAGGAGACGAAAGGCCGCACAGGAAACGCGCCAGTTGCCGCGGGTGCTCGAGCGACGAGTGGCGTTCCGCGTTTAGCTTCTCAAGAGTTTTCGCATCCTGTTCGCCCAGTGCGCGGCCATGCGTCACCGGCACCCGCCCGATGGGAAGTCCCTGGCATCGATCGCAGTGGCCGCAGTCCTTTTCCATCGCCTCGCCGAAGTAGTTGAGCAGATGACGCCAACGGCATGTCGCCGTCGTTGTGAATGCGAGCACCTCCTGTACGCGGGCAATGTCGCGCTGTTCGCGGGTGATGAATCGAGTGGAAAGTTTGTCGCAGACGCGGCGCAGCTCATCTGCCCCCCCTACCGCCTTCTTCACGCGATATCCCTGGCGCACGCCCGCCACCTGAAGCTCGATCAGGTTCTTCTCCTCCAGAAAGTTGAGCGCGGCGATGATGCGCTCGCGCGGCTCGCCGGTGGCTTCGCCGGCATCGTCGATCTTCAGCGACCACCATACCTTCGCTTGCGTCGCGTGTTTGAATAACTTCTTGAGGAATGCCGCCCTATTCGGATCAAAAGCCGCAAGCATCTGCTGGCCCGAAACCAGCGGTTGAAATTTGTATTCCGAATAAAACGGCCCCGTGGACTCGATCAGGCCGAGCAGCTCCAGATAAGTCAGGATGGTCTCGATCACGATCGGCTTGATGTCGTGCTTAAACGACAGCTCATACGTGGAGATGTCGAACGTGTCGCCGAGCGAAAGGACGTGCGTAACCAGCGAGCCGACCGCGCCGGGCGTCGGTGTGTCGCCAAAGGTGAAGTTTTGAAGCACGATCACGTCATCCTCGGCCGCCAGCAGCTCACAGTGGGCCGGCTCGCCATCCCGGCCCGCGCGGCCGATCTCCTGAGCGTAGTTCTCCAGCGTCTTGGGCAGGTTGTAGTGATACACGGCGCGGATGTTCGCTTTGTCGATCCCCATGCCGAACGCGATCGTCGCGACCACCACGGCGGTCTCCGACTGCATGAATCGATCCTGCACCGCGTGCCGCTTCTCCGGGTCGAGCCCCGCGTGGTACGCCTCGGCAGGAATCTCATTCTGCGACAAAAACGCCGCCACCTCCTCCGCGGTCCTCTGCAGCGTCACATACACAATGGTCGGTCCCCGAGGTTGCGCCAGGAGCCGGTTCATCAAGATCGTCTGCCGCTTTGCCGCTTCGCACGGGATCGCCTGCAGGTGCAGGTTTGAACGGTAAAAGCCCGTGGAAACGACATCCGCCTTCTCGATCGCAAAAGCCGCGGCAATCTGACCGGCGACGGCCGGCGTGGCCGTGGCCGTCAGCGCCAGCACGCGGCCGACCCTCAATGCCTTCGCCAACTGGGCAAGCTTTAGATAATCGGGCCGAAAGTTGTGCCCCCACTCGCTGATGCAATGCGCCTCGTCAACCGCAAGCATTGCGATCTTGAGCTGCTTAAGCGTCTGGAGGAATCGCTCATTCCCAAGCCGCTCCGGCGCAATGTAGAGAAGCTTCAGCTTGTCTGCCCGAAGGTCGGCAAAAACCTGGCGATACTCCTCAAGGCTTACGGTTGAATCCAGCCGCGCCGCCGCGATCCCCTTCCCGCGCAGAAAGTCGATCTGATCCTTCATCAGCGCGATCAACGGCGAGACGACGAGGGTGACGCCTTCCAGCAATAAGGCCGGAAGCTGGTAGCAAAGACTCTTCCCCGCACCGGTGGGAAAGATCGCCAGCGACGATTTACCGGCGAGCAGCCGCGTGACGACGGCCTCCTGCCCGCCGCGAAAGCTGGGGAAACTAAAGGTGGATTGCAGGAGACCGATGGGTTCCGGCGAAGACGTTGCAATCATGGGCTCTCCGAAAAAGGTCTTTCGGAGAGAGAATATTCGGGGTTTGTTTGGATGGCAAGAATCTGTTGGCAAAGTGACAGCCAAGGCCGCGAACGCTCGCTATTAGGTCTCGATTAGATGCGCTAACGAATTTATGGCACTAAACTTAGATCAGGAAAGGAGCATTTCGATGTCTTCCCTTCCGATCGTCCGAATCAAGCTATTGTCCGCGTTGATAATCGCGTCCGCCAGGTCTCGCTTGGTCTGCTGCAGCGCCAGAACCTTCTCCTCGACGGTGTTTCTGGCGATGAGCCGGAAGGCGAACACCTGCTTGTCTTGGCCGATGCGGTGCGTGCGGTCGATCGCCTGGGCTTCGACGGCTGGATTCCACCACGGGTCGAGGAGAAACACGTAGTCGGCCGCCGTCAGGTTCAGCCCGACTCCGCCGGCTTTCAAGCTGATGAGGAACAGGCGGCAGTCGGGGTCCGATTGGAAGTGCTCCACGCGGGCCTGCCGATCCTTTGTCTTGCCGTCCAGGTATTCGTAGGTGAGGTTCTGGGCATCGAGCTTCTTCTTCACCAGCGACAGCATTCCGGTGAACTGCGAGAAGACCAGCGCTTTGTGTCCGTCCTCGATGATCTCCGCGAGGCGCGGAATTAGCAGATCCAGTTTGGCGCTGGAATCGGCGGCGTGCTTCTTGTCGATCAGGGCAGGATGAATCGCCGCCTGGCGGAGACGCAGCAGCGCTTCGAGAATTTGAATCTTCGCCTTGGCGATCCCGTCCCGTGCGATGCGCCCCAGCAGCGATTGGCGATAGTGCTCGCGAAGCTCGTCGTAGAGCGCCCGCTGTTCTGCCTCCAACTCGCAATACACCGTTTGCTCGACCCGGGCGGGAAGCTCCCTGGCAACCTGCTCCTTGGTGCGGCGGAGGATGAAAGGCCGCAGGCCGCGCGAGAGCAGTTGGCGGCTGTCGTCGTTTGGCGCTTTGAGCAACGCGCTGGCGTTGAATGCCGAAACCGCCCCGAGCATACCCGGGTTCAGAAAGTCGAAAAGACTCCAGAGATCACCCAGGTGGTTCTGCACCGGCGTGCCGCTCAGCGCCAGGCGGTGATCGGCACGGATCAGGCGCACGGCCTTGGCGGACTCTGACGCGGCGTTCTTAACGGCCTGCGCCTCGTCGAGGATCGCGTAGTCAAACGGCACGTCCTTCAGGTAAGGCGCGTCCTTGCGGAGCGTCCCGTAGGTCGTGAGGACCAGGTCGTAATCGCGGAAGTGATCCGTGCCCTTCGGACGCGACGGGCCGCTATGATCCAGCACGCGGAGTCCTGGAGCGAAACGCGCCGCCTCCTGCATCCAGTTGAAGATCAGAGATCGGGGAACGACGACGAGGGACGGCCTCGCCGCCGTCTGCCGCCGCGCGTCGAGCAGCCCGAGGACCTGAACTGTCTTGCCCAGGCCCATGTCGTCC
>JBBRIN010000552.1:0-3395 GCA_038221115.1 Tepidisphaerales bacterium | reverse complement strand
TGTGCAGGTGGTTGTTGGTGAACGATTGTTTGTTGCCTTTCTCCCCTTTCTTGCTTATTTTTTTTTTTTTTGGTTCGTGGTTTTTTTGTCCCCCGCCCCACCACAAACAACCACCTACAAACAACTATCAACTTGACGCATGATCGTGCTGATCGACAACTACGATTCGTTCACCTACAACCTCGTGCAAAAGCTGGGGGAGGTGAGCCCGCGCGAGGAGATCCGGGTCTTTCGGAACGACAAAGTGACGGCGGCGGAAGTGGACGATCTGAAGCCGACGCACATCGTCATCTCGCCGGGGCCGTGTACACCGAAAGAGGGCGGGGTCAGCAACGATGTGATTAAGCATTTCGCGGCGAAGGTGCCGGTCCTGGGGGTGTGCCTCGGGCACCAGTGCATTGGTTACAACTTTGGGGCGATCGTCGAGCGGGCGGCGCGGCTGATGCACGGGAAGACCGACCTGATCCATCACGATGGGCGGACGATTTATGAGGGGATGCCCAATCCGTTTACGGCGACGCGGTATCACAGCCTGATCATCCGGCGCGGGACGCTGCCGCCGGAGTTTGAGGTGACGAGTTGGACCGACCAGGATGAGATCATGGGGGTGCGGCACAAGACGTGGCCGCTGGAGGGGGTGCAGTATCACCCCGAAAGTTTCCTAACCGAGCAAGGGGAGCGGTTGCTGGCGAACTTTTTGAAGAAGTAGAAACGCCTCCGCCTCGCCAAGTTTAGCCGGTCGGGCTTGCCCGCCGCGTCTAACCGCATGAGATCGCGCAATGGTCTTGACCTACCACGTCATCTTCGGCGCCTACGGCTTCTGGCTCCCCAATGATCCCCGCGGATCCTGGTCCGATTTCGTCGGAGCTTGGGAACTGCTGCTTGCCGCCGGCAAGACAACGCGAACGCACGAGCGAAAGTCATTAGCCTCAGAGCCGCATGACTCCTCTGCGCGCTTACGCGCGAAAGAATCGTTGAAGTACGATCCAGTCCACTTCGACGGATTGCAGGCCCGATGCGTCGCCGGCGGGTTCCACAAGGCGATTGCCGAAGCAGATTACAAGGTCTTCGCCTGCTCGATCCTGCCGGAGCATGTGCATCTGGTGATCGGACGATGCGAGCGAAAGGCGGAACGGATCGCTGGGCACCTGAAAGCCAGGGCGACTCAGCAACTAACAGCGGACAACATCCATCCGCTCAAAGAATTCGGCGAACGTAATACGGTTCCGACCCCGTGGGCGGAGCGATGCTGGAAAGTCTTCTTAAATCAACTGGATGACGTGCAGCTGGCGATTCGCTACGTCGAGGACAACCCGGTGAAGGAAGGAAAGCGCCCGCAGCGGTGGTCGTTCGTTGTGCCGTTCGTGCCGTGGTAGCACCTGGACGCGGCGGGCAAGCCCGACCGGCTAAGCTTGCTCGGAGCGGGCGCGGCGGGAGGTGGAAATGGATGGGGGATTTATAACTGACGGCTTGGGGCTGGTTGGGCTATTCTTTAGCTGTGGGGTGGGCGCTGTTGACGGGTTAAGTGATCCGCAGTGTCGCCAGCGGGTTCGGCTGTTGGCTTTGCGGGAATGGAAAGGAAGGTTGCCTCCAATGTCGAACAGGTCCAACTGGCTCAGAGTTCTATTGGTCGCCGTGTCGGTGTTGTTTGCGTCGGGGGTGCGCGCGGGAGAGGCGGGGGTGAGTGATGAGGGGAGCTTTTTTAAGGCGGAGTCGGTCGAGAAAGCGAACGACCAGATCAAGCAGATCAAGGCCGAGTTTGGAAAGGATCTGGTGGTCGAGACGTTCGCCGGCGTTCCGGACAACCTCACGTCGAAGTTCGACTCGGTGAAAGACGATCAGGAGAAACGGGCGCAGTTTTTCGCGGAGTGGCTGAAGGACCGCGCGCACGCGAAGAAAGTGAGCGGGGTGTACGTGTTGATCTGTCGCGATCCGGCGCACCTGGAAGTGAAGGCGGGCGCGGAGACGCGCAAGAAGACGTTCACGCAGCATGACCAGGACGGGATGCGCGACATTCTGGTCAATGCATTCAAGGAGAAACAGTACGACGACGGGCTGACGCGCGCGGTGAGTTATTTCCGGGAGAAGCTGAAGGAGAATGGGGTCACGAAGCAAAGCGCGGCGGGGCTGGCAAGCGACACGTTTCACGGCGCGACCGGCAGCCGCGGGTCGATACCGGCGGCCACGCCGGGGGCGGGCGGCCCGCCATCGCCGACCAATCCACCTTCTTCACCATCGAATGCGCCTCGGTCCTTTTTTCAAGGAAACATTATGTGGATCATCCTGGTCATCATCGGCGTCGTTGTTCTGTTCCGCATCCTGAGCAGCTTGGGCTCGCGGAACACGGGCGGGCCGGGCTATGGCGGAGGTCCCGGATACGGCGGCGGCGGTAACGTCGGGCAGCAGGGATACGGCGGCGGCTATGGTGGTGGAGGCGGCGGCGGTGGCTTCTTTAAAGGCCTCTTCGGCGGAATGCTGGGTGGCGCGGCCGGCAGCTATATGTACGACCGCATGGCGCATCGCGACCAGAACACCAACGTCGGCGGGCAATTCCCTGGCAACCAGGGGGGCGGGGGGGGCGGAAGCACGCAAGATACCGGCACATCCTCCGGCGGCGATTTCGGTACATCGGCGGGTGGCGGAGAGGATTTCTCTGGCGGCGGAAGCAGCGGCGGCGATTTTGGATCGTCCTCGTCCGATTCGAGTTCCAGCTTTGATTCGGGCGGATCGAGCTCCGATTCCGGATCATCGTCGTCCGATTCGGGGGGGAGCAGTGGCGGCGATTTCTAAGAGTTGAAACCCGAAAGGACGTTTATCAAAATCTTACGCCGAGGCGGAATAATCTGTTCTGCCTCGGCGTTTCTTCGGTTGAAGGTTTAACAGAGGTGCCCGTGCAGCGAGAGATGCGAACCAATTCGATGACCAATCCGACGGCAAAGCCCGCGACGTGGCCGGCCGGCGGTTTTGCGCCCCGCATGCTGCGTTAGCTCCCCGCCTTTGTCGGCCGGGAGTTCTTCCCGGTCGAATGAATCCCCCTTATTTCGACACGACCGGGAAAACGTCAGCGACGACGCGGATGCTCGCGTCGCGTGGCTGCGCGGCTGCTTGGCCCGCCGCTATATATGATTGTGTTTACTACGTTTGCACTCGTAGCTCAACGGCAGAGCCTCCGCCTCTTAAGCGGGTGGTTGCAGGTTCGAATCCTGCCGGGTGCATGGGCCGTGCGAGAGCGGAGTGGATGAGAGCGAAGGGTCCGTCGTCTAACGGGAAGACACCTGGCCTGCACCCAGGGGATGAGGGTTCGATTCCCTCCGGCATCCAATACGGGTCGGTAACTCAACGGGCAGAGTGCCGGTTTGAAAATCCGGATGCGGAGGTTCGAGTCCTCCCTGGCC
>JBBRIN010000551.1:0-3397 GCA_038221115.1 Tepidisphaerales bacterium | reverse complement strand
GAGGAGATCGTGATGCCGCCAACGGTTGCCGCGAGGACGAACCACATGGCGCCGTAGCGATCGCGCAGCCAGAGGAAGCCGACGACGGCGGCTGTGACGAGAGTCAGAACGGTGACGCCGCCCAGCGCGGTGAGATCGCGCGCGACTTCGGCAACCCACGCGGGACCAATGGGTGCGTTGGGATCGTCTGGGCGGCGAAGCGAGCGAACGGCCCATTCGTCAAAGCGCTGGGTCGAGCCTTCCTTAACGGCGTCGGCGATCTCCACGAATGCCCAGGTGCCCAGGACGAGCACGAGGACGAAGGCGAGCAGGCCGGTGGCGTGCGCGCCGAGCCATTCGATCAGAGATTTGAGGTGGGAGAGCACAGAGGGTGAACGATCAGAAGTCGGGGGTCAGAACGGCGCCGCGCCGCCACGGTCGGGCTCGTAGTCCATCATGCGAGGGGCAAGCCGGTAGTCTTCGCTGCTGGCGCCCAGGACGTCGTAGCCCGCAGGGCCATGCCACCAGCACCAGAGGGCGGCGTAGGAGGACATCGCAGCGCGGATGGCGGTGGTGGATTGAAGGCGCATCTTTCCGGTGGCGGGAAGACCTTCGAGGTACTGGGTAAGCGGGCGGTAATCGACATTCGGCGAGAGGAGGCTCAGGCGGTCGAGCAGCGATGAGGGGTTGGGGGTGCCGCCAAAGGCGCGCTGCACTTCGGCGGGGTCTACGCGGACCAGGGCCCGGGTGCGGTGCTTGGGGGCGAGTGCGAAGAGCAGACGATAGTCCAGTACCCGGTAGATTCGGCGGAGCAGGTGAGCGGTGGCATCGGGGTCGCGGCCGTGGAGGGCGATGACCCCGCTGGACCCCGCCTCGGCGGCGAGATAGCTGAGTAATTCTTCATCGGTGTGGATACGGCAGGTCCAGTGCGCCAACTCGACGCCGCCGCGCCGACGCTGCAAAACGACGGCAGCGTGCCGCGCCCTTACCCGATTCCCCCCGCACTCAATGCCGACAAACGTCGTGGCCATTGGTCGGCTAGGATAGCGGCGGCGCGCGGCAATGGAAGGGCGCTGCCAGTTTTGCAGTTAACGGTTTTCGGCCGCGCCTTGACAAAACTACAATCCCCGATCCACCGCCATCGCAATGCGCTTAATGGCCCTCATCATCTCAGGAGGCTTTTCGGCACTTCGCCTTTTCGCTCTTCGGATTTGCTTCTGATTTCTGGTTTCTGGTTTGTCCCACTGAGGCAAGTCAGTTTGGCTCAGGCAACGCTGCTCGCCACCTCGGCACCCATCGCGGCACCGCCTCGCGGTAGCGGGCGTACGCTCGCGGAACAGGCGGCCGAGCGTCGGCTCCTCGTAGTACCTCACGAACAGGTGATAGCCGATCGCCATGAACGCGGCGTAGCCGAACAGGGCGACCCTGCCGCTCAGCAGCGCTTCGCCGATCACGGCCAGCACCACGCTCACGTACTGCGGGTTGCGGACGTAGCGGTACAGCCCGGCGACGACCAACTCGCGCGGCGGGTCGTAGATCGCCGGCGTGCCGCGCCCGCGGCGAATGAAATCGGCGAAGCACCGCACGATCACGCCCAGCCCCACCGCCAGCGGCACGAGTCCCGCGTACCGCGCCGGGTCCAACCCGATCCGCGGCCCCAGGCCCCGGGCGACCACGACCAACGGGATCAGAACCAGCTCCGTCCCCGGCACCAGGATCGTGAACAGGAGCGTTCGCAACCAGAGCATTCTCGGTCTCCGCAACGGTGAACACTCATTCTATGTACGCCCACCGGGAAGCGCCAACTCGCGAGGGACGTCAGAACCGCTACTCCCGGTCGTCATCAACGCGGCGTACGGCTGGGGGATGCGGAGGCCGAGCGTGATTAACCCTGCAGTCGGCACAAACTGCTCCGCAAAAACCAACTTTTTGGTTGAACTGCTTCCGCGCTCGCGATAGCTTCACCCTTTACTCATTTCATCACCCCCGAGGCAGGCTATGGGAAGCGCGAGCACGATACCAGACGTGGTCAGCCAGCCGGCTATTTCCTTGTCGCTAGAGGATCTGCTGCGAATGCCTGCCGACGATCTTGCACGTCTCGACATCGCGCTGGTTAACCTATTGTGCGCGACGGGCTTGCCCGGCAACGAGAAGCTTAATATCGCACAATGCCTGGCGACGATCGATGAATGGACTGAGCTTGTTCGGAGGGAGACGAAGAAGGGGTACGCCCGCTATCTGCGGAATCCGGACCCCAACAAGGGTTCTGACGCGGTCTACCGACTGTGGGTTGTTATGCACACGCTGAGAACGCGCATCAGCGTGGAGCACATCATACTGCGGAGAAGAACGGCGACCCTAGGGGCATTCCTACGCGCGTCACCGGTGGTCCCTATAAGTCCACAGCCGACTCCGAGTCGGTTTTCATCCACGGCTTCATTGGCCCAAGGCGAATCGGATCGTGCAGCTCTTTTCCGGTGCTTGTCGCAGCGATCGGGAGACGATTGGGGTATCCCGTCAAGCTCGTGCTTACCGTGCAGCACATCTTTAACCGATGGGTGAGCTCAACTGAAGAGTTCAACATGGACGGGTGCGCTAAATTCATTTCAAACGACGCGTACCAGCATTATTTGAACTGGCCCCGAAAATGGCGCGACAGCGAGAAGGCTTCCGGGGTATTCCACCACCCGATCTCGGCGCGCGAGGAGCTCGCCGCGTTCGTCTTCATGCGATCCAGCGTACTCAGCGCGAACGTCATGTTCGATGAAGCCTACCGCACTTGCGAGGTGGCATGCAGGCTGTCCCCGGAGCATCCCGGGTACCGGGACGAGCTGGAAGTCATCGACGTTAACCGCAGAAACCGCGAACTGCGCTCGATGCGCTTTGTCGCGCCTCTGCAGCCGCAACCTCGAACATACACCGTTCCTTTCGACCCTCAACAGCGGAGCATCTGATATGTTCAAAACCGATAACGCTTCCGAGCTCGGCGCGGTGCCATCGTCGCCGGTCCAACACCAATATCAGGCGTTCCTCGACAACCCGCAAACACTTGTCGATCCGCTGGGACTTCAGGCGACACAACCAGCGGCAACACATGGCTCCGCGACCTTCGGGACGGGTACGCTCTCCTGGGATTTGCAGTTCGGGACCACTGACAAGACGGCGGACCTCCAGACATCGATCAAGTTCACGCCGACCAAAGGCCAATGCCCTTGTAAAAACATCGCCTTCGTCCAAGTCATCCACGTCAATACCTTTGACGGGGCAACTCATTACGGGCCTAAATAGCTCCCCTTGAAACAGAAAGTGGCTCGGGCCAAGGTGGTTGGTTGCGTAACACAACACCCTTGGGAGCCGAGCCATGGATGGCAGTATTGTCCTCGTCGGCGGCCAACGCAAGCGGCTGCTGAAGTTGTAC
>JBBRIN010000550.1:0-3408 GCA_038221115.1 Tepidisphaerales bacterium | reverse complement strand
GGCGACGGCGCGGGGGAGGCTGCTGGCGTTGACGGATGCGGCGGTGACGGCGGTGGGGAAGGCGTTCAGCCGGGGAGATGGGCGGTTGGCATTGCGGGTGCTGGAGAAGCTGGGGGTGGCGGAGAAGCCGGTGGAGGGGGTGGTGGATGTGGAGGCGTTGAGGCACGCGCTGGGGTTGAAGAAGCGGAGGGAGGCGGCGGCGAAGAAGAAGGCGGAGTTGGATGTGTTTTCGGAGGAATTGATGGGGATGTAAGGTGGGCATTGGTGGACCCGGAGGGGGAGTGGGACGACGTCGGAATGACGAATGACGGGATTCGAATTACTAATGAGGGACGGGGGAGAGATTTTTCGCCGCGGGTGGACGCGGAGCGAGCTTCTTGGTCGGAGAGGCCGGCCATTTTGTAGAGGAGGTCGATGAGGTCCTGGTAGGGCTGTGCGGCGGGGTCAGGCGTCGGGTCAGTAGTTTGCGGCGTCAGCGATGCGGAAGGGACCGGCGATCACCGGCTTTTCCCCCGTCGCGTCCCAGGTGGCGATTTCCCAACGCTCGCGCTCGTTTTCTTTCGTGAGGATCAGCACCTTGCCATAAGCCGCGTGTTCGGCGGCCAGCTTCGGAACTTCCTTCGTTCGCGAGTACGCTTCTTTTGGATCGGTGAGCAGCCCATGGTCCTCGGTAGGCCGCTCGCGGATTCCGACAATGAAGTCGGGGAAGAACCCTTGGCCGTTGTCCATCAACACATTGATCGAGTGCGGCTTGTGCGGCTCGTTCCGGTGCCACCACAACACGTTACCCGTGTCGTCCGCGTCCAGATGCTCGGCGAAGGCGCGTTCCCAGCCTCCCATTGGGGGGTAGCAACCGTACACATTCAGTTTCGACACGGACAGCACCGTGTCCGATCCGATCTCCGGCGGCAGCTCGTCCGCCGCGAAAATGACTGCCTTGGCGGCGACTGCTCGCTTGAATGCATCACGCAGCAGTCCCGGGCGCTGCCAGAGCAGTTCGTCCAGCGACTCCCGCAGTCGGACGCTGTCATTTGCGGGTTCAAACCCTTTGGCTGCCAGCATCGCCTGCAGCCGGCTGGCCAGCGCTCCGCGAAGCACCTTCGAGCTCAGCGTCCGATACGAAAGCAGCGTCCGCTGCGCCGCTTTCTGCTTCTCTTCCATTGACGGCGCGGCAAAACTGAACTCCGTCTGGATAGCCTGCGTGAAAATCTCCAGCGTGCGCTTGAGCACCTTCACGTCGGCCCGCGCCAGCGTCGCGTCGAGCAGCGCTTCGGCGTCGGCGGTGAACTTGTCCGCGACTTCGTCCTCGGTCACCTCTCGGTCCTCGGGCAGATCCTGCGTCTTGAACCGCCGCGGCACGCCGTTGCGCAAGGTGTAAAGGATGCGTTTGGGCTTGGGCTGCGCCGCCGTCAGGAGGGCCGCCAGTTCCGGGCGCATTTCCGCGGGCGTCCACTTCCTGACGAACAAGTCCAACTGGTTTGGGTTGACATTTCCCTGCTCGTCAAGAATCGCCGGCGGCGGTTCCTGAAAGACTGCCCCCGCCGGCGGCTGCGGCGCCATCACCAACTGGTCGCCTTGCTCGGCGGATTGGACCATCACCTTCTCGCCCGAGCCGTAAATGATTGATGTCGGGCTCACCGTCGCGTATGCGGTCTTGATCTGGTTGATCCGCTGGCCCGCTGCGTCGAGGCCGCCTTGTGCGTCGATGTCGGCCAGCATCACGTACCCGTATCGCAGCGCATCGGGCACGACCTTGCCCTGCAATCTTCGATGCACGCGCAGGATTCTCCCGACAAGCTGCACGCCGAAATCCTCATCCTTTGACGCCCGCATTGTCACGAGAGTCCACGCCCGGGGCGCGTCGAACCCCAGCGCCACCGCCATCTTGAAGATCAGCACTTCGATGTTTTCGTTATTCGCCAGCGCCAGTAATCCCGGGTCCGGCTCATCCGCCGTGTGCGTGGCGATCTGCCCGTCGTTGAATCCCAGCGTCTTAAGCGTCTCGCGTGCCCGATCCGCGCTGTTCTTGCTGCTGTCCACCTGCACCAGCATGAGCGGCGTGAGGTTGATCCCGCCGCGGTTCAACTCGCTGCGGAGGAAGGTGTGGAGCTTCGCCGCGTCGCGCAGGGCAGTCTTTTCGAAGTCCACCAGCTCGTCCGATCCTTCCTCCACGCGCCACGCGATCGCCTTCACGCCGCGCTTGATCAGCCCCTCCTCATCCTTCGCGCCCACCGCATCGGCGCGGCTCACGCTGATCTTGTGGATGTTCCGCACCTGCATCCGCGTTTTCAGGTCTTCCAGATCCTTATCGTCCGGCGTTGCCGTCACGAGGATCGTGTACTCCGGCTTGAGCACCGTGCGGAAGAAGATCGCCGCCTGGGTTTCGCCCTTGAATGTGTGGTGCGCTTCGTCCACCACCACGCCAATCCGGTATCCCTGCTCGCGCAGCGAGACGATTAAATCGTCCACGCTCTCGTTTTGCTCACCGCTGGTCCGCACGCTCCGCCGATCGCGCACGCGCGTTGCGACGAGGCCCCATGTCGTCACGAATACGTCGCCGCTTCGCGTGCCGATTGGGTTGCGGTCTTCCGTCATCGTGCGCAGCCGCAGCCCCTGAAACTGCTCGCGCAGGAACGCAGCCGACTGGTCCACCACGCCCTTGAACGGGGCGAACCAGAACCAGACGACGTTGTCGTCCTTGCTGACGTGCTCGACGATGTTGCCCGCCATCAGCGTCTTGCCCGAACCGGTCGGGGCTTCGATCAGGAGATACCCGTTGTCGTGGATGGCTGTTGCACGTCCGGCATCGTCGATGCCGGCGGCGTTGAGGACCTTGCGCATGGCAGCGAAGACGCCGACCGCGCTGTCGACGGCGTTTTGCTGGAAGGATTTGAGCGTGATGAGGGGCATGGGCGGACTGGGGCGCCGGTCTCAGGCTTTGCGCTTCAATCGCCGGGGTTTGATCCCCAGTTCCCGCTTTACCGGTTCGAGCGTGTAATCCTTCTCCGGCACCAACACGAAGCGTTCTTTGCCGCGTCGCAACAGGATATCGTATTGCTTGCTGAACACCACTAGCCGCGCCGCGTGGCAGTAAAAGTCGGCGATGTACTCCCCAATCGGATGCTGCCGGCGGAACACATGCCCCGTCCAACCGTTCGGCCCGCAAATAAGCCCACATTCGCCGCTCGGCATCCGTGCTGTTCCGCCGCAACTCCCGCGCAAACTTGATCAAGCGTCGGTCGGGCATAGTGCTTACTCCCTCTCCCGGTACGCCGGGGGAGGGCAGGGGTGGGGGCCTTCTTCCGACCCCGCAGACCCCCACCCTAACCCTCCCCCGGAGTACCGGGAGAGGGGATTAAATCCTCATCCCAAACCTTCGCGCCAGCGTCTGGGGCACCGCTTCGATCT